>CALPPP020000248.1 GCA_943325485.2 Rickettsia typhi | reverse complement strand
ATGCACCACGCCCTTGCCATGTTCCAACGCAGTCAGCAGTGCTTGGCGCAGGGTGTCTTCGTGTGCTGGGTCTACCGTGAAACTGGCAACAGGCAATTCGATGGTGTGTTCTTTGAATCGATCTAAGCGAGGAAAACCGGTGGTGGGCAAGAATTGACCATCGACACGCAAGTGGGTGTAGCCACGTGGCCGCGCCCAATCAGCCAACTCGGTATAAACACCTTTACGGTTCATCACCAAGGGACTGAGCAAGCCGATATGCTGCCCACGGTATTCGCGCATCAACAAAGCAGTGAGACGCTCGGGAGTTTGAGGTTGCACCGCGGCGTTGTCGTGGATGCAATGCTGCGTTCCTAGCTTCACATACAGCAGTCGCAGAAAGTGCCAAATTTCAGTGGTGGTGCCCACTGTGCTTTTGCGCCCACCGCGAGACAAGCGCTGCTCAATGGCCACCGTGGGCGGGATGCCATACACCGCATCCACCTCAGGACGTCCCGCAGGTTGCACGATGCTGCGGGCATACGCATTCAAACTTTCAAGGTAACGGCGCTGTCCTTCGTTGAACAAAATATCAAACGCCAAGGTGGATTTGCCCGAACCGCTGACACCTGTCACCACATTGAACTGACCGCGTGGAATATCCACACTCAAACTCTTCAAATTGTGTTCTTTGGCATGGACGATGCGAATATGGTTGCTCACCTCGGGGCGTGCAATAGCGACATAGGCCGCCACTTGTTCTGACACCTTGTGCACCTGACCCATGCTGAGTTCGTAATCGCGCAGCGCTTGACCTGTGTGAGAAGTGGGGTGTTCACGCAGGGTTTCGGGCGAGCCCTCGGCCACCAGCAAACCGCCGCCCTCGCCGCCTTCGGGCCCTAAGTCGATCAACCAATCACTGGAACGAATCACATCCAAATTGTGTTCAATGACAACGAGAGAATGCCCTGCTTCCAACAAACGCCGCAGGGCTCGCATCAGCTTGGCAATGTCATCGAAATGCAAACCCGTGGTGGGTTCGTCAAACAAAAACAAAGTTCCCTTACGAGCCGTGGCTTGACGACTGGAAGAAGCTGATTTAGCCGCCTCTGCCAAAAACCCTGCCAACTTCAAACGCTGGGCTTCACCACCGCTGAGCGTGGGCACGGGTTGGCCCAAGCGCACATATTCCAAACCCACATCCACAATCGGTTGCAAGGCACGTATCACATCACGGTCGTTGGCAAACAGCTGAGCGGCTTCACTGACCGTCAGTGCCAGCACATCGGCCACGTTCAAAAAATAATTGGAATCTGACCCCGATTTTTTGCGCTCGATTTTGACTTCGAGAATTTCAGGGCGGTAGCGTTGGCCGTTGCAATCAGGGCAACGCAAATAGACGTCGCTTAAAAATTGCATTTCCACATGTTCGAAGCCTGAACCACCACAAGTGGGGCAGCGTCCATCGCCACCGTTGAAGCTGAACTTGGAGGCGGTGTAACTGCGCTGACGAGACATCGCGGTATTGGCAAAAATCTCGCGTATCGCGTCCCATGCGCCCACATAGCTCACCGGGTTAGATCGTGCCGTTTTGCCAATCGGCGACTGATCGACAAACACCACATCACTTAAATGGTCGGCACCCAGCAAGCGGTCGTGCGCACCCGCGCCGTCGGTGGATTTGCCAAAGTGACGCAACAAGGCAGGTGCCAAGATGTCTTGAATCAAGGTAGATTTACCCGAACCGCTGACACCGGTGACGGTGACCAGACGCTGCAAGGGGAACTCGATGCTCAGGTCTTGCAAATTGTGTTCTCGCGCACCTTCCAATATCAGCCGTGGCGTGCTGTCGGTCACCAAACGCTTCAAGCCCAAACCCACCTGCTTGCGAGCACCTAAATAGTCCCCGGTCAAGGTGTTGGCGCTTTTGAGTTGCTGCGGTGTACCGTCAAACACGATATTGCCACCGCGCTCACCGGGGCCTGGCCCCATGTCCACGATGCGGTCTGCCGCCAACATCACGGCGGGATCGTGCTCGACCACCACCAAGGTGTTGCCTGCATCACGCAAGCGCAACATGGCTTGGGTGATGCGGTGCATATCGCGGGGATGCAAGCCTATGCTGGGTTCATCCAACACAAACAAGGTATTCACCAAGGACGTGCCCAAGGCGGTGGTGAGGTTGATGCGTTGCACCTCGCCGCCACTCAGGGTGCGACTTTGTCTGTCCAAACTGAGGTAGCCCAATCCCACATCGCACAGGTATTTCAAACGCGTGCGAATTTCCTCAAACAACAAATGCAAGGCCTGCTGCTCGGCTTGTGCATGGGCGGTCAGCGAATCGTCATGGGCCATGTGTTCGAAAAACACCCGCAAGCGGTCAATGGGCAACAGCATCAAATCATGCAAACACAAACCTGGCAAACTTTCCAATTGCCCACGTTGCCAGGCCACACCTTGCGGCATAAAGCGCTTCGCGTCAGGGATGGCCGCTTTGGCACTGGCCATGCTGCCAATGCGCCACAACAAGCTGTCGGTTTGCAATCGTGCGCCGCCACAGTCGCCGCACGGCGTGTAACTGCGGTACTTGGAGAGCAAGACGCGGATGTGCATCTTGTAGGACTTGGTTTCAAGGTATTCAAAGAAACGCTTGATGCCATACCACTGTTGGTTCCACTTGCCCGTCCAATTCGGCGAGCCTTGGATCACCCAATGGTGCTGCTCAGGGGTGAGCTTGTTCCAAGGTGTGTCACGCGGAATGCCTGCTGTTTCGGCGTGACGCATCAAATCGTCTTGGCATTCTTGCCATGCAGGGGTTTGTATCGGTTTGATCGCCCCCATGCGAAGCGTGAGTTTGTCGTTGGGAATCACCAAGCCGTAATCCACGCCAATCACACGTCCAAAGCCTTTGCACTTGGGGCAAGCGCCTGCAGGCGAATTGAACGAGAACATGGACGGCGTGGGGTCGCTGTAGCGCACATCGCTGGCAGGGCAATGCAGTCCGGTTGAAAAACCAAAGGCTTCGCCT
>CALPPP020000247.1 GCA_943325485.2 Rickettsia typhi | reverse complement strand
GGCTTAGCCCGTATGTTTGGCCCCAAGGCCTTGATTGAGTTGGGCAAGGCTATTTTGAAATTTGGACTGATCAGCCTCATTTTGTGGATCTCGGTTTCCAACAATATCGATGACTTGATCACGCTCAACCGTTTGGATTTAGGCACCGCTGTTCAACATGCTGGCACCATGATTTTGGATGCCTGTTTTTGGATGAGCATGGGCTTGGTGCTGATTGCATTGTTGGATGTCCCTTTGCAGCAATACCAAGTCAATAAAAAACTCAAGATGACCCGTCAAGAGATCAAGGACGAGATGAAAAATTCTGAAGGTCGCCCCGAAGTTAAGGCCACGATTCGCCGCCGTCAGCGCGAGATGGCCAACGGTCGCATGTTGGACAAGGTCAAGGATGCGGATGTGGTCATCACCAATCCCCAACACTTTGCTGTTGCCTTGAGCTACGACCCCAATTCGGATGGCGCACCCACACTGATCGCCAAAGGCACCGACGAATTGGCAAGCCGCATCAAAGCGCTTGCCAAAGAGGAGGGCGTCTATATCTTTGAGGCACCCGAGTTGGCCAGAGCGCTTTACTTCACCACCAAGTTAGAGGAGCCCATCCATGAGGCGCTCTACCATGCGGTGGCCCAAGTCATTGCCTATGTGTTCAGCCTGAACCAGTCTTATGCGCCTGGGGAGGGCATCGTCAAGCCGACCTTGCGAATCCCCGACAATATGCGCTATGACGAAAACGGTTTTCTCTTTCAATGATGAGTCCAGAAAGACGAATCGACCATGAGTGATTTTTACCAAAGCCCTGCTGACAAACTGCGGTTTGAGATTTTGCTCAAGTCGCTGCGGGAGGGGCGGCTCAATTTAGCCATTCTTGGCGACGATGAAGTCGCGCTGACCTATTACGGCAGGCGTATCTTTCAACACCTGCGTGAGCAGGGTGAGTCGCATGTGGAGTTGTGGACCTCGGCCGACTCGGAAAAACTGGTCGACCGCTTCAACGAAATACTGTCAGAGTTAACAGTTGACCAAGCGGTTGACAAGGGCAACAAAGCAGCCCCCAAACGCTTCATGATTTTTCCCGACACCCAAGCCATCCAAGAATTCGAATTGCAACTCTTGGCCCGTTTGGTCAATGGGTTTCCAGCCAGCAACATCAATTTGATTTTGCTGGTGAACAACCAAACCTCTTACGAGAAAAAGCTGGCCACCTTTGGTAAAAATTTATTGCAATGGGTATTGGAATCGGAAGACCCCACCCCTCCAAAGTCCCAACGTATCGAAACCCGCGAAGATTTTTCTGATTCGCAAAAAACTGCCTCACCGATCGCCAAAGGCTTAGACAAGACATACACCTTGCCGCCAGCACCCTTGCCTCCCTTGGATGTGCCCGAACAAGGCATGGCCCCCACCAAGGCCGCAGCTTTGCCCGTCGGTGAATCAACGCCAGAACTCGACGACCCCATGGAACCAGTGATGGGGGAAGAGGTGGTTGCAGCAACCACTTTGAGCGGCGAAGAGTTGGCCAAAGAGTGGGCCGACAGTGCGGCTGCATCCAGGCGCAGCACGAAAATTGTTGCCATCTTGCTGGTGGCTATCTTGGGCAGTTTGGCAACCTTTGGTTTTTTGTACCAAGACCTGATTCGCCAAGAGGCTGAGTCTTTGCAAGATTACTTGGGCGGCAAAAAACCTGTGGCAGAAGTCCAAGCCGACCAAGCGCCTGCACCTGCAGCGACGGTTTCCATGTCTTCCAGCAACACCTCAGAACCTAAATCGCCAGATATTGTGATGAGTGAAAAAGAAGAGCTTGTCACCCCCAGCACCCCTGCCACCCCCAGCCCACCAGTTGCTGCCGCACCCAGTTCACCGTCACCAGCCCCCACGCCAGTTGTGCCTGAGCCAGCAGCAGCCCCCGCCCCCAGTGTGGTGGAGGCTAAGAAAAAACCTGAAATTGCGGCAGAAAAATCCGCTGGTGCTGACGATCCTGTTTGGGTCAGCAAACTTGATGGCGATACTTGGGTCTTGCAGCATGGTGCTTTTGACAGTTTGGCTGAGGCCAAAGCGTTTCAAGCCAACTCCAGCTTGTTCAAGTCGGCGCAAGTCCTGTTCAGTCAACGTAAAGGCGGGAAATCGTTTTACATTGTCTTGACCGGGCCCTATTCAGACAAAGCCATGGCAGAGACCCAAATGCGGCAAAACCCAGCCATGGCCAAAGCTTGGCTGAGAACCTCGAAGTCTTTGAAAGCTCAGTTTCAGGACTGACACTCTAAAGATTTTTCAAGTTGTCCGTCTTGCGGCCGACTTTAACTGCGGAGATTTTTTATGAGCAGTGAAGATACGTTTGACGATAAGCCTTTGGCAGATGTCGATGAGCAGGTGCTTGCCAAAGCTTTAGACAGCGAACATGTGTTCGAGCGCAGCACTGCGCCACCGGCCTTGGTGAAGCCAACGGCTTCAAGCACAGATGAGTTTCCCGATGAGCCTGAACCTGAAACAGAGCCCATGCCTGAACCCGAGCCACTTGATGCAGAGTTTGTGGATCCGGCCAGCCCAGAGATTTCTGATTCAGCCGAGAAAGCCCCGGAGCATGTCAGCAGCTATGGTCAAAGCGACCCTGCCAGTTTGGCTGCGCAAGGCTCAGGCGAGTTGCGAGACCCACAATTAGGCCCAGTCCAAACCCGTGAATTGGCCGAAGCTGAGCTGGCATCTTCTGACACGGAACAGCCCACTTCAGCCGAACCAGCGCTAACCCCTTCGTCCTTAGAGGAACAGGTTTTGCAACCTCATTTAGCCCATTTGGCTCAAGTTGGTCTGACTGACTCCGATACATGGGAAGAGCAGATCAAGCCAAGGATTGAGTATTTGCATGAGCAAATCGATGAAGTGAATGTCCGGCTTGACCATTTGACGACACGAAAATACCGATAAGGACACGACCCATGGCGCAAGAACAGGAAAACGCAAAAACCGCCGAAGCTGGCGCGGTTTTGGCCGAGCCGTCTGCTGCCACAGAGGGC
>CALPPP020000246.1 GCA_943325485.2 Rickettsia typhi | reverse complement strand
GGCAGCAAGGGATTTGGCGGCAGGCTCCTTGCAGGCTCGGCGCTTGTTCAGCTAGGGCTGACCATGAAAGACCGCGCTGCCTATTTGCGGCAACTCTTGAACCAACATGCCCATCGCTATTACGTCTTAGATGAACCCAGTATTCCGGATGCAGAGTACGACCGGCTTTTCCAAGAGCTTCAAGCCTTAGAAGTTGCTCACCCCGAGCTTTTAACCCCAGATTCACCCACACAACGCGTGGGCGGATCTCCTGTGGACGCCTTCGCCAGCGTTCTTCACCGTGTGCCCATGCTCAGCATCCACACCGAAACCGATATCTCGGACGCGGGGGCATTGGCTTTCGATCAGCGTGTTCGCAAACAATTGCAACTCTTGGATATTGATGCGCCTGTCGACTACGTGGCCGAGTTGAAATTTGATGGCTTGGCGATCAGCTTGCGCTACCAAGACCATGTGTTGGTGCAAGCCGCCACCCGAGGCGACGGTGAAACCGGCGAGGATGTCACCCACAACATCCGCACCATTGGGCAAATACCTTTGCGTTTGTCGCCTCAAGCCCCCGCACAACTAGAGGTTCGCGGTGAAGTCTATATGCGACGTGACGATTTTGAAGCCCTGAATGTTCGCCAAAGAGAACGTATTGCAGCAGGCGCCAAAAACGAGAAAACTTTTGTCAATCCGCGCAATGCCGCCGCAGGTGCGGTGCGTCAACTTGACCCCCAAATTGCAGCGCAACGTCCTTTGAGTTTTTTCGCTTATGCCTTGCACTTTCACCCTGAAGAGCCAAGCGCTTTAGCCCCTTTAGAGGCTACTTTGTGGGGCTTGCAAAACTATGGCAGCCAAGCCAAGGTGCTGCAATGCCTGAAAGCTTGGGGTTTTGCGGTTGCAGAAGAAACCCAAACAGTCACTGGGGCACAGGGCTTGGTGCAATATCACCAACACATTGCAGGCTTGCGCGACCAACTGCCGTTTGACATCGATGGGGTGGTCTACAAGGTCAACCGTATCGACCAGCAGCGCTTGCTCGGCATGGTCAGCCGCGAACCGCGTTGGGCGGTGGCGCATAAATTTCCTGCGCAAGAAGAATTAACCACGGTGCTGGGTATCGATGTGCAGGTAGGGCGTACCGGCAAGCTCACGCCTGTGGCCAAGCTCGCCCCTGTCTTTGTGGGCGGTGTGACTGTCACCAATGCCACTTTGCACAACGAAGATGAAGCTCGCCGCAAAGATGTGAGAGTGGGTGACACCGTGGTGGTGCGTCGAGCAGGGGACGTGATTCCCGAAGTGGTGTCGGTGGTGCTGGAAAAACGCTTGCACCAAGCTGCCATCTTCACCATGCCAAGAACGTGCCCCGTATGCGATAGCGCTGCCGTGCGTGAAGAGGGCGAGGCAGATTACCGCTGCACAGGGGGCTTGTTTTGCAGTGCGCAACAAAAGCAAGCTATTTTGCATTTTGCGCAGCGCCGTGCGGTGGAAATTGAAGACCTGGGCGAAAAATTGGTTGATCAACTGGTCGATGCCGGACTGGTGAAAATCTTGCCTGATCTGTACAAATTGGGATTCAGCCATTTGGCGACGCTGGACCGCATGGCGGAAAAATCAGTCAACAATTTGCTGTCCAGTTTGGAGAAATCCAAATCCACCACCTTGCCGCGTTTTGTGTTTGGTTTGGGTATTCGCCATGTGGGCGAGGCTACCGCCAAAGACTTGGGCAAACACTTTGGCGGCATAGACGCCATCATGAATGCAAGTACTGAGCAATTGCTTCAAGTGCATGATGTGGGCCCAGTGGTGGCGCAAAGCTTGCGCACCTTTTTTGACCAAGCGCATAACCGTGAGGTGGTCGAACAGTTACGCGCCTGTGGGCTGCACTGGCCTGAGGCCGACCCGCAAGGCAGGCTGGATTTGCCACTCAGCGGTCACACCTATGTCATCACCGGCACCTTGCCCACGCTGTCACGCGAACAAGCGCAAGCCCTGTTGGAAGAAGCGGGCGCCAAAGTGGCGGGCAGCGTCAGCAAAAAAACCACCGCCGTGGTTGCTGGCGAGGCAGCCGGCAGCAAACTGGAGAAAGCCACGGCCTTGGGCATCCCCGTGTTGGACGAGGCAGGTTTGCTGGCTTTGGTGAAACCTGCCGCATGAGTGCGCTGATCGGTATCGATTTGGGCGGCACCAAAACCGAGGTGGCTGTTTTGGCCGTCGATGGTGCTGTGCTGTTTCGGCAGCGCCAAGCCACGCCCAGAGACGATTACACAGCCATCTTGGACACCATCCAAGCTCTGGTGGATGAGGCTATTGCCCATACCGGCATCTCCAGACCCCAAGCCATCGGTTGTGGTATTCCGGGATGCTTGGACCCTGATACCCACACGGTGCGGGGTGCCAATACCTTGGTGCTCAATGGCCAGCTTTTTCAATCAGACTTGGCGCAACGCTTGCAATGCCGTGTGCATGTGCAAAACGACGCCAACTGTTTAGCGGTCAGCGAAGCGGTTGACGGTGCAGGACAAGGCAGCGGTGTGGTGTTTGCGGCTATCTTGGGTACCGGTTGTGGTGGCGGCATTGCATTCCAAGGAAAAGCATGGGCAGGACGCCATGCCATCGCAGGTGAATGGGGACACAACCCCTTGCCCTGGCCTACGCTTGATGAGTTGCAGGTACCTGCGTGTTGGTGTGGCCAAGTGGGATGCTTGGAGACATGGATCAGCGGGACTGGTTTCTCCCGTGACCATGCGCTGATGTATGGCGGCAACCTTGCAGCTTTTCAAATCATTGAACAGATGCGACGTAGCGACACAAGTGCGACGCAAAGCTTTGAGCGTTATCAGAACCGGCTTGGACGCGCCTTGGCGCAGGTCGTCAACTTGCTTGACCCCGATTGCATTGTGTTGGGCGGCGGCATGAGCAATGTGGATGAGATTTACACCAATATTCAATCTGAAATTCTTCGCTATACCTTCAGCAAAACAGTGCGAACGCCTGTGCGCAGGGCACTGCACGGCGACTCTTCAGGTGTACGTGGCGCTGCTTGGCTT
>CALPPP020000245.1 GCA_943325485.2 Rickettsia typhi | reverse complement strand
GGAAGTTGCCGTCGTTGCCACCAGCAGAGCCTTCACGACGACCACCGCCACCGTAACCGCCGCCGCCTTCACGGCGACCACCGCCACCGCCACCATAACCGCCGCCGCCTTCGCGACCGCCGCCACCGTAACCGCCGCCGCCGCCGCCGCCTTCACGACCGCCGCCACCATAACCGCCACCGCCACCACCGTAACCACCGCCGCCACTGCGCGGAGGACGTGGTTCCATGGGTCGTGCTTCATTGACCACCAAGCTTCGACCACCAAGAGGTTGGCCATTCATACCGTTGATAGCCGCTTGGGCTTCGGCATCGCTGCCCATTTCAACAAAGCCAAAGCCTTTGGAGCGACCGGTGTCGCGTTCCATCATGACCTTGGCGCTGGTGACAGTGCCAAATTGACCAAAAGATTGTTCCAAGTCGCCATCGCGCACGGAATATGGCAGATTGCCGACGTACAGTTTGTTGCCCATTCAGGGACTCCATAAAAACAAATAAAAAAGCGACGGAGTCCCGATTGCACCTGTCCACGAAAGTCAAGAAGCGAAACTAACCTATCACCACAAGCCGTGCGCACACCCAAGCGCATCACACAGTCCGGACCATTATGAGACAGATTTGCTGAACAAAACCAAGTGTTTATCCTCAATTTGCTACTTTAAAGGTCAAAAAACCACAAAAACTACCAACTGACCTCTCGGTCAGGGCTTGAGTTGATTTTGTGAATGCTCAAATCGGCACCCTCAAATTCCTCTTCTTGGCTCAAGCGCAAGCCCATGGTCCATTTCAATAGGCCGTACAAAAAGAAAGAACTCAGAACGGCCCAACCCACACCCGCCAAGGTCCCGATAAGCTGAGCCCACACATTCACGCCCCCTAAGCCGCCCAAGGCCGGTAGGCCAAAAATGCCAGCTGCCATACCGCCCCATGTGCCGCAAAGACCGTGCAAAGGCCAAACACCCAGCACATCATCAATCTTCCAGCGGTTTTGCGTCAAAGTGAACATCACTACAAACAAAGCACCTGCAACAGCACCCACCAGCAATGCACCAAGCGGATGCATTAGGTCGGATCCAGCACATACAGCCACCAAACCAGCCAAGGGCCCGTTGTGAACAAACCCCGGGTCGTTTTTGCCAAACCACAAAGCCGCCAAAGTGCCGCCCACCATGGCCATGAGACTGTTGACAGCAACCAAGCCGGAAATTTTGTCAATCGTTTGGGCGCTCATGACATTAAAGCCAAACCAGCCCACGCACAAAACCCAAGCACCCAAGGCCAAAAAAGGAATGCTTGAAGGCGGGTGGGCAGAAATGGCCCCATCTTTTTTGTACCGGTTGCTGCGCGCACCAAGCAAAAGTACGGCCGGCAAAGCTATCCAGCCTCCCAAGGCATGAACCACCACCGAGCCAGCAAAATCATGGAATTCGTCTCCCGTCAGGGCTTTGACCCAAGCTTGCAAGCCAAAATGCTGATTCCAGACGATGCCCTCATAAAAGGGATAGATAAAACCCACGATAACAGCAGTTGCAAGTAATTGAGGGTAAAAGCGTGCGCGTTCAGCAATTCCGCCAGAAACAATCGCTGGGATGGCAGCGGCAAAGGTGAGCAGAAAGAAAAACTTCACCAATTCATAGCCATTGCGTTGAGCCAATACATCGGCGCCGACGAAAAAAGAGGTGCCGTAGGCAACGCTATAACCCACCACAAAATAAACCACCGTGGAAATACTGAAGTCCACCAAGATTTTCACCAAGGCATTGACTTGGTTTTTTTTGCGTACGGTGCCAAGTTCTAAAAAAGCAAAACCAGCGTGCATGGCCAAAACCATGATGGCGCCAAGAAGGATGAACAAAGCATCTATGCCTTGTTTGGGTGCGTCCATGATGTCTCCAGGGGATTTATGTTCTAAGTTGGTGCAAAAAAGAGCTAAGAAACAGATTTGCACCAAAATAAAGCAAAACTCGCACCAAGTGACGCTTTTTTAAGGCCTGTTAACAGGGTTGCTCAGAAACTGGTGAATCAAGCCAATCAATTGATCGCGATTGAAGGGCTTTAACAGCAAACCAGACAAACCCGCTTTGTAAAAAGCGTCTAAGTCTTGTGGATTGACATTGGCGGTCAGACCAATCAGAGGGGGTTTTGATTTGAAATCAGGGTGAGCCAAGCGTTGGGCCGTTTCAATACCGCCAAGACCAGGCATCACCATGTCAAGAAAAACCAAATCAAAATCTTGTTCCTGGAGGTAACGCAGTGCAGCAAAACCATCTTCCCCTTCGAAAACAAGCGCATCCGGCCATTGGTTAAGCAAAACTTGTCGCAAAACCAATCGATTGACTGCGTGGTCATCCACAATCAAGAACCGGGGCTCAGACAATTCAGCAAAAACCGCGTCAGGATCAGCAGGGCTTGCTGGGGTGGGTGGTTCAACCGCAGGCAGGCGTAAGGTGAACCAAAACTCAGAGCCCTTACCCAATTCGCTTTTGAAATCTAAATTCCCACCCAGCAGATGGACCAAACGCTGAGAAATCATCAGGCCAAGACCACTGCCACCAAAGCGCGCTTGAATGCTGGGATTGGCTTGTGTGAAGCTGGAAAACAAGCGCTTTTGTTCATCCTCGGCAATGCCAATCCCTGTATCGGTCACTTTGAACTCGTACCAGTCATTGGGCAAAGCGCTCACGGTGAGTTTCACGTCGCCTTCGGAGGTGAACTTGATCGCGTTACCCAAAAGATTGACCAAAACCTGGGTCAGACGGTGGCTGTCAGTTTCAACCCAAGAAGGCAGGCTGGGTGGCAAATCGCAGCTGTAGCAAACAGAACTCTCCACCCGTGGCATGAAAAGGCCAAAAGCCGAACCAATGGTTTGGTACAAATCGGCAGGCTCAATGCGGGCGCGAAGCTCGCCAGACTTGAATTGGGTGTAGTCCAGCACATCATTGATCACCGTCAAAAGATGGTCAGCGGATTGACGTGTGTGGTCCAACACCATCAATGCGCGAGGTTTGTCACACACCATGGAAAGCAAAAGACTGTTAAAGCCCATGATGGCATTCATGGG
>CALPPP020000244.1 GCA_943325485.2 Rickettsia typhi | reverse complement strand
TAGACAAACGGTCGGGGAGTTCGGGACGGGTAGGTGTGTCGCTCATGGTGTTTAGATCTGTTCTGCAATGACAGCTTGCATTGTCTGCGAACTCTTAGAATCCTTGGATGTCTGAAAACACCACCTCCCCCGAACCTCAAGACGAAAACCAACTCATCGCAGAACGCCGCGACAAATTGAGCGCCATGCGTGCTCGCCAGGCCCAAGGCGGCCCGGTGGCTTTCCCCAATGATTTCAAACCTTCGCATTATGCAGATGCTTTGCACACCGCACATGGTGGCAAAACCGCCGAAACCTTGGTGGAAGAAAAGCACACAGTGCGTATCGCTGGTCGCATGGTGTTAAAGCGTGTGATGGGCAAAGCCAGTTTCGCCACGCTGCAAGACAGCACAGGGCGCATGCAGGTGTATGTGAAGGGCGAAGAAATTGGTGTTGCTATTTACGACGACTTTAAACACTGGGACTTGGGCGACATTGTGGGCGCTGAAGGCCATGTGTTCAAAACCAAAACTGGCGAACTGTCGGTGCATGTCACGTCCATTCGCATGCTGACCAAAAGCCTGCGACCCTTGCCGGATAAATTTCACGGTATCCACGACCAAGAAATCAAATACCGTCAGCGCTACATCGACCTCATCACCGACGACACCTCACGCCAGCGCTTCATGGCCCGCAGCAAAGCGGTCAGCAGCATCCGTGAGTTCATGGTGCAACACAGCTTTTTGGAAGTGGAAACGCCCATGCTGCACCCCATCCCAGGTGGCGCGAATGCCAGGCCTTTCGCCACCCACCACAATGCGCTGGACCAAGAAATGTTTTTGCGCATTGCGCCAGAGCTTTACCTAAAGCGCTTGTTGGTCGGTGGCTTTGAG
Source organism: Rickettsia typhi (assembly GCA_943325485.2). GTDB lineage: Bacteria > Pseudomonadota > Gammaproteobacteria > Burkholderiales > Burkholderiaceae_C > Limnohabitans. Next base: position 2,189 of record CALPPP020000244.1, on the reverse strand, counting down.
CGGGTGTTCGAGATCAACCGCAATTTCCGCAATGAAGGCATTTCGGTGCGTCACAACCCCGAATTCACCATGATGGAGTTTTACGCGGCCTACTGGAATTACCAAGACCTGATGCAGTTCACCGAAAGCCTGATCCGTGATGCTGCCCAAAAAGCCGTAGGTACTTTGCTGCTGACCTATGACGGCAAGCCGGTGGATTTGTCCAAGCCTTTTGCCCGACTCACCATCCGCGAGGCTATTCAGAAGCACACCGAGGCCGCAGCCCATGTGGACGATGCGGCATGGTTGACCAACGCCTTGAAAAAGCTAGGCTTCACCGAAGAAAAACACAAGCTCTCCACCCGCAGCTTGGCAGGTTTGCAGGTGCTGTACTTTGAAGAAACCGTGGAAGACAAGCTCTGGGAACCCACCTTTATTTGCGAGCATCCGGTGGAAATTTCACCCTTGGCGCGTGCCAGCGACAGCCATCCCGAGGTCACTGAGCGTTTTGAGCTCTACATCACGGGACGTGAGTTTGGTAACGGTTTTAGCGAGTTGAACGACGCCGAAGACCAGGCGGCGCGGTTTCATGCCCAGGTCAACGCCAAAGACGGCGGCGACGACGAGGCCATGTTTTACGACCACGACTTTGTGCGGGCACTGGAATATGGCATGCCGCCCGCAGGTGGCTGCGGCATTGGCATTGACCGTTTGATGATGCTCTTGACCGACAGCCCCAGTATTCGGGATGTCATTTTGTTCCCCGCTTTGCGTCGGGAAACCCACTAGATTGCTTCGTCGCTGATGCTCCTCGCAATGACGAGGTAGTTAGATTCGCAATGACGTCATTGCGAGCGAAGCGAAGCAATCTTGGTCATTGCGAGGGGCGTAGCCCCTAAGCAATCAAGCCGCTTTAGGCGCAGCAGGCGCTGCGGGCTTTGGTGGTTTGCAGTCATGGCAGAAAAACGCCAAGCTACCTGCAAAGCGCTGTTGGCTGCCTTGACGGCGGGGTTTGTGCATGCCGCATTTGATGCATGACATGGTTTCGCCCATTTTGCCCATGCCTGCAAAGGGGGAGCCATTCTCACGACTGGTAAAACGAAGACCACTCTCGTCAACAGAGGTTTTGCCAGATTTGGTTGCCATGGGTATCCTTTAGTCCTGCTAATCCCCGTTGCCTTTGGGGTAAGAGGGTCTATTTTAACCGCTTTGACGGACTTTGTGCCGCCCCATGTGACGGCTATCTTTTTTCAGGGCAGCAAGCTCAAAGCTTGCAAATAACCGGGGTTTTGCATCAAAGTGGCCCAATCCAAGGCCTTGGAGAAAGGCAAAAGGGCCAAGCGCCGCTGCTCGCTGGCAGTGCTGGCTTGCCAGTGGCGATGTTTTTGGGCATGGGCCAAACCGTCCAGCAGCTCATCCACTGCGCTGCCGCCTCCAGGGCTGTCAGGTGTACTTTGGTTGCACAACAAGACCAAATCACAACCCGCTTGCAATGCTGTCACAGCGGCCTCGGAGTAACTCACTTCTTTGCCCTCGATAAGCCGCGCCCCCGCCATGGACAAATCGTCGCTGAACACCGCGCCCTGAAACCCCAGTTGGTGGCGCAAGATATCTTTGAGCCAACGCTTGGAAAAACCCGCTGGCCGAGCGTCCACCTTGGTGTAAATCACGTGAGCCGGCATGACGCTGCTCATGCTGGTGGTCAGCCATGCATAGGGTAAGGCGTCGTCATGCAAGATGACCTTCAAACTGCGCTTGTCGATGGGAATATCGGTGTGCGAATCGGCTTTGACAAAACCATGCCCTGGGAAATGCTTGCCGCAATTGGCCATACCGGCTTGCAACAAGCCATGCATCAGGCTCTTAGCCAACAGGGCAACGATGCGCGGGTCACGGGCAAATGCGCGGTCGCCAATCACACCGCTGGTGCCAAAGTCCAAATCCAACACAGGGGTGAAGCTGAAGTCCACGCCACAGGCGCGTAACTCCGAGGCCAACACAAAACCACAGGCAGTGGCAGCGTTGGTGGCGTTCAAAGCGCCACTGCCAGGTACATCTTTGTCATCATCCAACCAGAGTTGACCCAACTCCGCCATGGGTGGCAAATGCGTGAAACCATCTGTGCGAAAGCGCTGAACACGCCCGCCCTCGTGGTCCACACAAATCAAGGCATCGGGGCGCACCCGTTTGATGTCGGTGCATAAGGCACT
>CALPPP020000243.1 GCA_943325485.2 Rickettsia typhi | reverse complement strand
GCCCTCAGCCGTTTTGCCGGTGTGTGGTCGGGCATGAAAACCATCCAAGAGGTGGTGGAGTCCAGCGCCTCGGTGATGATCGACCCCGAGGGTGTGCGCATTGTGCTGCCCGAATTCGAGATGCCTGACGGCGGTTTGCACATCCGCTGGCCCGACGATGCGCTTAGCCAAGAAGCGCGTTTGTTCAATTACAAATGGTATGCGGCGCTGGCTTACATACGCGCCAACAAAATCAATCACACCGTCATCAAAGGCGCCAATGACCGCTTTGGTTTGATCGCCAGCGGCAAGGCCTACAACGACACCCGCCAAGCCTTGCTGGATTTGGGCCTCGACGACACCACCTGCCAGCGCATCGGTATTCGGGTGCACAAAGTGGGCGTGGTCTGGCCCTTGGAGTCTGAAAGCACCCGTGAGTTCGCCCGTGGCTTGCAAGAGATTTTGGTGGTTGAAGAAAAACGCCAACTGATTGAATACCAAATTAAAGAAGAGCTTTACAACCTGCCCGATGCACAGCGTCCACGGGTGTTGGGCAAGTTCAACGAAGGCGAGGGTGATGCGGGTGGCGAGTGGTCGCAGCCCAACCCCAGCAGCCATATTTTGTTGCGTGCCAATGCCGATTTGTCGCCTGCCTTGATTGCCCAAGCCATTGCACTGCGCTTGAAAAAGCTGGGCGTCGATGCCGACACCCGCTCACGCATGGACGCGCAGTTGGCCGTGTTAGAGGCCAAGCAAAAAGCCATGCAGGTCTTGGAGATCAAAGCCGATCGCCAGCCTTGGTTCTGCTCAGGCTGCCCGCACAACACCAGCACCAAAGTGCCGGAAGGCTCACGCGCCATGGCCGGCATTGGTTGCCATTTCATGTCGCTGTGGATGGACCGCAGCACCGTGGGCTTTACCCAAATGGGTGGCGAGGGCGTGCCATGGGTGGGTCAGCAACCTTTCACCCACGACAAGCATATCTTTGCCAATATTGGCGACGGCACTTACTTTCACAGCGGCATCTTGGCCATTCGCCAAAGCGTGGCAGCCGGTGTGAACATCACTTATAAAATTTTGTACAACGACGCCGTGGCCATGACCGGTGGTCAGCCGATTGGCGAACGCTCTGAAGGACACAGCGTCATTCAAATCGCCCAAAGCATGCGTGCGGAAGGTGCCAAGCGCATCGTTATCGTCACGGACGAGCCCGAAAAATACGATGCCGTGGGTCAAAACGGCGCAGCCGGTGGTGTGCTGGGCTTGCCCGAGGGCATTGCCATTGAACACCGCGACGAGCTCGACGCAGTGCAACGCATGATGCGAGAAATAGCAGGCTGCACCGTCATCATTTATGACCAAACCTGTGCCACCGAAAAACGCCGCCGCAGAAAGCGCGGCACCATGGTCGACCCTGCGGTGCGTGTGGTCATCAATGAGGCGGTGTGCGAGGGCTGCGGCGACTGCAGCACCCAAAGCAACTGCTTGAGTGTGGAGCCGCTTGAAACTGATTTTGGTCGCAAGCGCACCATCAACCAAAGCACCTGCAACAAAGACCAAAGTTGCGTCAAAGGCTTTTGCCCCAGCTTTGTCACGGTCGAAGGTGGCCAACTGCGCAAAAAGAGCAAAGACCGCCCTGTGCTTGACCCCTTGGCGCTGGGCGATTTGCCCATGCCCGAGGTGCCATCGCTCACACGCGGTGTCTACCCTGGCGGCTACGGCATTGTGGTCGCAGGTGTGGGCGGCACGGGCGTCATCACCATCGGTCAGCTGCTTGGCATGGCAGGCCACTTGGAAGGGCGCGGCATCGTCACCCAAGACTCGGCAGGCTTGGCGCAAAAGGGCGGCGCCACCTGGAGCCATGTGTTGATTGCCGAGCAGCAAAACCAGATACGCACCACCCGTGTGTCTACCGCTGCCGCGGATTTGATTTTGGGTTGCGACCCCATCGTCACCGCAGGCAAAGAAACCATGCTGCGTTTGCGCCCAGGGCGTACCCGTGTGGCCATCAACGACCATGGCACACCCACCGCTGCGTTTGTGAAAAACGGCGCATGGGCCAACCCCAGCGAAGGCTGTGTGGCCAATATCTTGCAAGCCTTGGACGGTGAAAACCGCAATTTGGGCGCGTTTGATGCCAACCACTTCGCCACCCAGTTATTGGGCGACAGCATTTACATCAACCCCATGGTGTTGGGCTATGCCTGGCAAAAGGGCTGGATTCCTCTGGGTCTGGAAGCGTTGATGCGGGCCATCGAACTCAATGGCGTGCAAGTCGAGTCCAACAAAAAAGCTTTCGCTTGGGGGCGCTGGTGTGCGTTTGACATCACCAAGGTACAAGCCTTGTTAGCACCGGTACAAGTGGTGCAGTTCAAAACCAAAACATCTTTGGATGAATTGGTACGTAAGTTCAGTGAATTTTTAACGCAATACCAAAGCGCGGCGTATGCGGACACCTACACCCGCTTCATTGACAAGGTATTGCAGCAAACAACGCCAGCTTTGGCGGAAGCGGTGGCGCGTAACCTCTTCAAACTCATGGCTTACAAAGACGAGTACGAGGTCGCCAGACTGCATACCGACGAACGGTTCTTAAAGCGCATTGCCGACCAATTTGAAGGCGACTTCACCTTGAACTACCACTTGGCCCCGCCTTTGCTGGCCCGTAAAAATGCCAAGGGCGAGCTGGTCAAACAAAAGTTTGGTCCTTCTATGCTTCGTGGCTTTAAGGTCTTGGCCAAGATGCGCTTTTTGCGCGGTTCTTTCTTGGATGTCTTTGGCTACACCGAGGAGCGCCGAAATGAACGTGCCTTGGTCGGGCAGTACCGCGAATCGATAGAGGAGGTTTTGCGTGGCTTCACGCCAGAGCGTCAAGCGCTGGCCCTAGAGATCGCCCGCATCCCCGACAAAATCAAAGGCTATGGCCATGTGAAAGAGCGCCACCTCAAAGTGGCGCGTTTGCAGTGGGATGGTTTGATGCTGGCTTGGCGCTCGCCTACTGGCGGTGGTGAATCTCAAACGTCGAATGGATGATTTCTTCGTGCACGCTCAAGCGTTGGCGTAACTGCGTGGGGGTGAGTTGGGGGTCGTG
>CALPPP020000242.1 GCA_943325485.2 Rickettsia typhi | reverse complement strand
GTTGTTTATACAGGCCTTGATCCGACCAAGCCTTGGCCCACGCCGGTTCGCGCTTGGGCAAGTCGCCCCGCATGGGGAAGGGCGTGTCGGGCAGGTTCAGGGTGTTGCGGTAATCGGTTGAGGTATCGGTCATGAGTTAAACCACTGACGTGCGTCAATGCAGTCTTGGGCAATGCCTTGCTCCAGAGATTCAAGGCTGTCGTATTTCAGTTCGTCGTGCAATTTGTGGAGCAAATCCACTTGTATGAGTTTACCGTAGCCCCCATCCACGCCAAGGGTGGCTGGCCAATCTAAGCAATGGGTTTCCAGCAGTACCTGACCCCCGTTGACATCGTTCGGGTCTAGGGAGGGGCGAATGCCCAAATTAGCCACACCTTGAAGGGGTTTGTCGTCTAATCCGTGGACCAGCACCACAAAGATGCCACTCGCAGCAGGTTTCGCATGTGGAAAACGAAGGTTCAGGGTGGGACATTTCAATTCGCGGCCCAGTTTGCGACCGTGCACCACATGACCCGAGATGGCATAAGGGCGCCCCAACAGTTGCGCCGCATCAGCCATGCGCCCCTGCGCAAGGGCCTCGCGCACCGCTGAACTTGACACGCGCACACTGGCATGGGCTTGGCTGGGGTCAGCCACTTCGTAGCTGTTCATCCTCGCCACTTCAAAGCCCAGTTGTTGGCCACTGCGCGACAAGGAGGCGTAATCACCGGCACGCTTGGCGCCATAGCAAAAGTCGTCCCCCACCAAGATGTAGCGGGTGCCCAAGCCTTGCACCAAGACCTGCTGCACAAAATCGTCGGGCGACAGACTGGAGAGCCAAGCATTGAAAGGCATGACCAGGCATTGGTCAATGCCGCAAGCTTCAAGCTCGGCGAGTTTGTCGCGCAAGCTGGCGATGCGTTGTGGCGCCATCTCGGGCTTGCCAAGTCGTTGTGCAAAGTAGTCGCGGGGATGCGGCTCGAAGGTCATCACGCATGAGGGCAGGGCGCGGTGTCGCGCTTCGTTGCGCAGCAAAGCCAACATGGCTTGGTGGCCACGGTGAACGCCATCGAAATTTCCAATGGTGACCGCGCAGGCTGGCGCCAATTTGGGATGGTGAATACCGCGAAAGATCTGCATGGCTAAGAGAGGTCTGACAAAGTTGTTTCATGAAAACAAGGTATATTGTCTAGGAATCGACGTCAGTGCTCGCTTTGATCTCTGTGGAGGTGAATGTTGAAGGTGTTGAAGCTGTCAGCCCAAGGGTTGCCGCAATCTTGGATTTCTCTGGAACAAGCCGTCATCCATTACGCGGCGGAAGAAGTGCGCTGGGAAGCCGGCGCTCAAATCGCGGTGTTTCGTGGCGGCCATAACGCCATCACCGGCGAGCAATCCATCATCACTGTCAACAGCATCATTGGCACCAAGGGCGTGCCAGGCATCAATCCGTTTGAGCTCAAACCCGGTTTGACCAACAGCAAACTGTTTGCCCGCGACCGCAATATCTGCGCTTATTGCGGCGACGATTTCCATGAAACCGAACTCACCCGCGAACACATCATTCCCTTTGGCCAGCAAGGTATGGACACGTGGATGAATGTGGTGACCGCTTGTCGCGCTTGCAACCACCGCAAAGCCAACCGCACCCCCGAGCAAGCGCGCATGCCCTTGCTCTACACCCCTTATGTGCCCACCCTGTGGGAAGACTTTATTCTGCGCAACCGCCGCATACTGGCCGACCAGATGGAGTTTTTAACCGCGCATTTGCCACGTAATTCAAGGTTGGCGGCTTAGCAACTGCGCCACCACTCTGGGGTAAATCAAGTGCTCTTGCGTCAGCACCCGTGCAGCCAAGCTATCCGCGCTGTCGTCGGGCAAGACTGGCACCACGGCTTGCGCGAGGATAGGGCCATCGTCTAAATCCACCGTCACTTGATGGACCGTGGCACCTGCAAAGCGACAACCTGCGTCAATGGCGCGTTGATGCGTATGCAGCCCTGGGAAAGCTGGCAGCAAAGAGGGGTGGATGTTCAGCAAACGCCCTTGGTAATGCACCACAAAGCCAGGCGTCAAGATACGCATAAACCCCGCCAAGACCACCAATGTAGGCCGGTGGGCGTCGATGGCTTGCATCAAAGCCGAGTCAAAAACATCGCGGGGATTGGATTGGTGTTGGTAAAGCGTGTGGTCCACCACCTGCGTGGCCAAGCCCATGTCTGCGGCTTTGGCAAGCCCTCCCGCTTGGGGGCGGTTGCTGATGACACAAGCAATGCGGGCTTGAAAACGGTCTTGCCACTGCTCGCGTTGCGCGGCTTGGGCGATGGCCAGCATATTGGAGCCGCTGCCAGAGATAAGAACCACAATGTTTTGCATAGCAGGGGATTATCAGTGGGCGGCTCAGCCTGTCCATGAAAAATCGCGCAAAATAGCACGACCGTTCTAAATTGCCTTGGAGACCCTTGATGGATTTGGCTTTCACCCCTGAAGAACAGGCTTTTCGCGAAGAAGTACGCACTTGGGTGCATACGCATTTGCCTTCAACCCTCTCACACAAGGTCCACAACGCACTGCGTTTAAGCCGCGAGGACATGCAAACCTGGGCCAAGATTTTGGGCAAAAAAGGTTGGCTGGGCTACGGTTGGCCCACCCAGTTTGGCGGCCCAGGCTGGAGCGAAGTGCAAAAACATTTGTTTGAAGAAGAGTGCGCTTTGGCCGGTGCGCCCCGCGTGGTGCCGTTTGGCCCGGTGATGGTCGCGCCCGTCATCATGGCCTTTGGCTCGCCCGAGCAACAGCAGCGTTTTTTGCCGGGCATTGCCAGCGGCGAGGTGTGGTGGAGCCAAGGCTACAGCGAGCCGGGCTCGGGCTCGGATTTGGCCTCGCTCAAAACCCGCGCCGAGCGCGTGGGCGACAAATACATCGTCAACGGCCAAAAAACCTGGACCACTTTGGCGCAATTTGGCGAATGGATTTTTTGCTTGGTGCGCACCAGCTCTGAAGGCAAGCCGCAAACTGGCATTTCTTTTTTGCTGATTGATATGAAGTCCAAGGGCGTGAGTGTGCGCCCCATCAAACTGCTGGACAGCGAATGCGAGGTCAATG
>CALPPP020000241.1 GCA_943325485.2 Rickettsia typhi | reverse complement strand
GTACACAAAATGACCGCGTCCACCTCTTTGATCGCCAAGCTTTCATTCAAGTCGGTGGTGACATGTGCAATGCCGTATTTGTTGGCTACTTCTTGGGTTTTTCCCAGCTCGCGGCCAATGAGTGAGACCACTTCCACACCTTCGATGAGTTGAATGCCATCTAAATGTTTGATGCCAAATGCGCCTGCACCTGCCAAGGCTACTTTGATTGTCATACTGCTTCCTGATGAAGATGAATGGTGAAGAGTTTAATGATTTCGAAGATTGCTTCAGCCCTTCGGGCTTCGCAATGACGGGACTGTCATCGCGAGGCACGAAGCGATCAAACCCCGCCACAATGCCAGCGCCTCCTGTGCCATATCGGTATCTGCATTTTTAGCGTCCGCTCCCGCACCAAGTTGCACCATCACCAATTGCAGATCAGGTGCCACAAACATGAATTGACCATACACACCCACCAGCGCAAAACGCCTGGGTTGATCAGGGAAAGTCCAAAAGTGCAAGCCATAGCCAAGCAATGGGGTGGCAATGCCAGGGCGACATGGCAAAGGGTGTTTCTGCCAATCAGTGGCATCACGCAAATAGCCTTGAGGTAAAACTTGTTGACCCGTATCAGGTCTGCAACCATCGTTGGCCAACAAAACGCCCAAGCGAGCGTAATCGGACACAGTGGCACAAAAACTGCCACTGGCTCGCACCACACCAAAGCGGTCTTGTAACCACAAGGCATCGCCTTCTGCGCCCATGGATTGCCATAACCGTTTGTCCATGTAAGTGGCCAAGTCCTCGCCTGTCACCGATTGAAATACCAAGGAAAGAATCGACGTTTGAGCACTTGCATAGGCAAAGCGTTCACCATCTGCGGCTTCTCGTACCTGCATACTTTGGGCAGCCGCAGCGATACCTTCATTGGCAGCGATACGGCTGAAATCAGCGGTATCACCCTGCCCGTCATACCGGTCATCAAAGCGAACGCCTGAGGACATGTGCAACAACTGGCGAAGTGTTGCCTCACCATACACACTGCCCTTCAATGCAGGCGCCAAGGTATCGGAACGAATGTCCAGTGAAGAGAAAACGCCCTCTTGCAATGCAAAGCCAAATGCCAGTGAAGTCATTGACTTGGCAAACGAATGCCCCAGAAAACGCATGGAGGGGGTGCGCTGGTATTGGTAAGCCTCAAAAAACCGTTGTCCACCCTGAAGCACTATCAGTCCCATGACCCGTTGGCGGGACAAGTAGTCAGCCAAGCTGTGCTGCTTGCCTTGGTAGGTATAGCGAAAGTCGTTGGTGAATGACTCAGCTTGGTTTGAATCAGGCAAAGGCATGACTTGCTTGCTGGCTTGCAAGCGAGCGAAACGGCCAGGGGAGAAATCGATTTCTTGCATTCGGCTGAACGAGCCGACACGCACTGCTTCATTGAAGAAATAGCTTTGTGAATCGCCAATGGGGTAAGCACTGAGGCCACCCAAGAGTTCCTCATCAGGCGCGGGACGTGTGGGCGTGTACAAGCGGGTTTAAGCGTTTTCTAAAATCAAATGCCCAACCGCCGTGTTGCTGGCGGGTACATGGTAGAAACGGTGCGCTACCTTCGGCGTGGGCTTGCCTTCATTCACATCGCTCATGGCGCCACGGGCAATGAGCCACATCACCAATTCGATGCCCTCGCTGCCAGCTTCACGCACATAGTCGATGTGAGGTTTTTGTGCCAAGGCTGCTGGGTCGGCAATGATGTGATCTAAGAACTTGTTGTCGAAATCTTTGTTAATGAGGCCTGCACGAGGGCCTTGCAACTGGTGGCTCATACCGCCGGTTCCCCATATTTGGATATTCAAATCCGCATCGAAACTTTTCACTGCCTTGGCGATGGCTTTGCCAAGGTTAAAGCAACGCTGACCAGAGGGCACGGGGTACTGCACCACATTCACCGCAAAAGGAATGACGGGGCAAGGCCAGGCCGAAGGCTGGCCACACATCAGCGACAAGGGAACCGTGAGGCCATGATCGACGTCCATCTTGTTGACGATGGTCAAATCAAAATCTTGTTGGATGACCGACTGCGCAATGTGAGAAGCCAATTCAGGATGACCTTGCACCATGGGCACAGGACGTGGTCCCCAACCTTCGTCGGCTGGGGTGTACTGCTCTGCCGTGCCTATGGCAAAAGTAGGAATCATGTCCAAGCTGAAGGCAGTGGCATGGTCGTTGAACACCAAGAAAATGACGTCAGGCGTGTTGTCCTTCATCCATTGCTTGGAGATCTCATAGCCTTTGAACAGTGGTTGCCAATAGGGCTCTTGCGTTTTGCCCATGTCGATGGCGGCGCCAATGGCGGGGACATGCGAGGTGTATACCGATGCTGAAATGTGTGCCATGGTTCAGGCTCCTCCAGCTTTGCCTTGCGGCTGACGATGCGCTTGAGCGCTACCGTCTTCGCCCACGAAGCGGTTGCCTTGCACCGAACGACCACCACTGATCATCATGTTTCTGTACTCGTCTTCGGTCATGCCGGTCATGCTGCCAGCCATTTGCTGAAAGCTTTTACCGTCCGTTGCACCAATTTTGGCAAGGAAATAAATATTACCGCCCGTGCGAATACACCAGTTCAGGTCGCGGGCCAGCACAGCCAGTTTTTGCTCTTCGGTCATGGCCCATTCATCAAGGTAGGCGCGTTCATTGGCCTTGAAACGGGCGCGGTTATCGGCTTTCATGAGTGACATACAAAACTGGTTCAACCAGTAGCCTTTGCGGGACTGCTCCGCGTCAAAGATGGTGGTGCCTGGTACATCCAAGTAAGGTTTATCAAGTGCCATGGTTCAAATTTCCTTAGGACCAATACAAACGCATGGGGTTGTCCACCAGCAGTTTTCGCTGCAACTCTGCGCTCACCGCAATGTGCGCAATGAAGTCCACCAGCAAACCGTCATCGGGCATGTGGTCCTTCAAATTCGGATGCGGCCAATCTGTGCCCCACAAAACACGATCAGGAAAAGTTTCCACCACATGCCGCGAACAAAGCGCTTACCAAGATGTGGTGCCTTTTGCGCGGCATGTGGTGGAAACTTTTCCTGATCGTGGTTTGTGG
>CALPPP020000240.1 GCA_943325485.2 Rickettsia typhi | reverse complement strand
GATCAGCCAAGTCTGCGGCAATCGCCAGTTGGTCGGCGGTGGCGTCGCCTGGGGCTTGGCCCAAGCGTTTGTAAGACAGGGTGACCACACGCAAATGCGGGTCGCGGTGGGGGGCCACGTTTTGCTGCAACCAACGGGCGAAGTTCTTGTCTTCATCGGCGGTCTTGGTCAGCAGGTCATGAACCGCTTCAGCTGATAAAGAGAATTTCCGAGTCAATGCAGGAGGCACAAAACTGGCACTCACACGGTCTAACTCGGCTTGGGTGATGGTGTGGGGTGCGCCGTCTTGGGTCAGGATGCGTTGGTACTCGGCTTCAACCTGATCCACAAAGGCTTGGCCCTCGGCTTTGACCAAAATTTTGATACGCGCTTTGTATTTGTTGTCCCGACGACCAAAGCGGTTGTAAGCACGAACCACGGCTTCCAAATAGTTGAGGATTTGGTTCCAAGGCAAAAACTCTCGGATGACACTGCCAATGATGGGCGTGCGACCCATGCCGCCGCCCACCATCACGCGAAAACCCACTTCGCCAGCATCATTGCGCAACACATGCAAGCCCACATCGTGCCAAGCGGTGGCGGCGCGGTCTTCGCTGGCGCCGCTGATGGCGATTTTGAATTTGCGCGGCAGGAAGGCGAACTCGGGGTGCAAGGTGCTCCACTGGCGCATGATTTCTGCATAGGGGCGGGGGTCGACGATTTCATCCACCGCCACACCGGCACGTTCATCCGAGGTGATGTTGCGTATGCAGTTGCCACTGGTTTGTATGCCGTGCATATTCACACTTGCCAACAAGTCCATCACGTCTGCGCTTTTTTCCAGCGGTATCCAGTTGTATTGCAGGTTTTGGCGGGTGGTGAAGTGGGCATAGCCATAACTCAAAGGGGGTGCAGCAATGCCACCGATGGCGTGTTGTTTGGCTTGCGCTTCTTGAAACAAGGCGTCTGTGGGGCGGTCATATTCGCGGGCAATACGGGCCAAAACCCGCAATTGGGCGCTGCTCAGTTCACCGTAAGGCACGGCCACCCGCAACATGGGCGCATACCGTTGCACATACCAACCATTTTGCAGACGCAAGGGTTTGAACTCGTCTTCACTCAACTGACCATTCAAGCGGCGGGTGAGTTGATCGCGAAATTGTGCAGCGCGTTCTTGGATGAAGCGACGGTCGAAGTCGGTGTATTGGTACATAAGCTGTTTAAATGAAAACCAGTTTGCTGCCTGCCCATGCCAGCAGCACAGACAGGGCAGAGCGAATAAAACGTTCGGGGACACGGCTGACCCAATGCGAGCCCAGCCAAATGCCGGGCAAAGAGCCGATAAGCAACAAACCCAGCAGTTGCCAATCCACCGTTCCCAGTGAAGCATGGCCTAAGCCCGCCACCAAGGTAAGCGGAACGGCGTAGGCAATGTCAGCGGCAACGATGCGGTACAGCGGCAGTTGGGGGTAGAGCAACATCAATACAGTGACACCAATGGCACCCGCACCCACCGAGGTGAGTGTCACCAAAACGCCAATGACCGCGCCAAAAAAAACCGGTAATAAAGGATGCTTTGTTTGATCAGCATGGCGTTCCAGTGCAGATGCATCGCTGACTTCAACACGGCGAGGACCGCGAATGGCTTTGTACAAAGTGGCTGCGGCGGTCAGCATCAAGGCAATGCCCAAAGTGAAGGTGATGGCTTTTTGCACCACGGGGTTGGAAGCGCCTAAGTCGTGCAACACCCACAGCGTCAGCAAAGCGGCGGGAACGCTGCCCAAGCTCAGACTGAACACCACCCGCCAAGGGATGATGCGTTGGCGTGCAAAGTTCAACATACCACCGGCTTTGGTGCCAGCAGCGAACAGCAAATCTGTGCCGACTGCCAAGGCAGGTTTGATGCCAAAGCCAAAAATCAGCAAGGGCGTCATGAGTGAGCCGCCCCCCACGCCGGTCAGGCCCACGATGAAGCCCACCACAAATCCCGCCAGAATGAATGCAAAATCTTCCATAAGGCCGCGACTATAAAGACCCTTATCAGGGTTTCCAACTATTTTTAAGTTGGGGCTATATGCGAATTAGATATATCGAAATACCGCATAAGCAAACAACTAAACAGTTGTTTGAGAAATAAGGCGAATTCGCAAGAATACCGAGTTACCTTGAATTCAAACGGAGTGAACCACCATGATCAACCCTCAAAACCGCAGAAATGGGCTGCTTGGCAGTCTTTTGTTTGGATTGGCCAGCATGGTTTCAGCCCAGAACTTGTTGAATGTGTCTTACGACGTTTCCCGTGAGTTTTACAAAGACGTCAACGCAGTTTTCGTCGCGAACTATAAAAAAACCAAAGGCGTGGATATCAAAGTCGACCAGTCGCATGGCGGCTCCAGCGCCCAAGCCCGTGCAGTGAACGACGGCTTGGAGGCCGATGTGGTCACCATGAACACCACCTCCGATGTAGATTTTTTGGCCAACAACGGTGTGGTCGCTAAAGATTGGGCAAAAAAATTCCCACACAACGCCGCGCCCACCACCTCCACCATGTTGTTCTTGACACGCAATGGAAACCCCAAAGGCATCAAGGATTGGGACGACCTGATCAAGCCTGGGGTGCAGGTGATTGTGGTCAACCCCAAAACCGGTGGCAATGGCCGCATGGCTTACTTGGCTGCTTGGGGGCAGGTACGCAAAAAAGGTGGCACGGATGCCGATGCGCAAGCTTTTGTGAAAAAACTCTATGCCAATGTTCCCGTATTGGCCAAGGGTGGGCGTGACGCCACCAATGTGTTTTTGCAGCGAAACATTGGCGATGTGCTGATCACCTTCGAGTCAGAAGTGATTTCTGTGGACCGTGAATTTGGTACGGGCAAGGTGGATGCGGTGCATCCCAGCATCAGCATCGTGGCGGAAAACCCTGTGGCTGTGGTTGAACGCACGACCGCCAAAAAAGGCACGGGAGAACTTGCCAAAGCCTATTTGGATTTCCTCTATACCGATGAAGCGCAAGAGATTGCTGCCAAACACGCACTGCGTCCGCGCAACCCCGCTGTGCTGAAAAAATACGCGCAAGTGTTCAAACCCATCAACTTGTTCCAAGTGTCTG
>CALPPP020000239.1 GCA_943325485.2 Rickettsia typhi | reverse complement strand
GTAAAGCATGCTTAGCGAACGCGATGCCCCCATCATCGCTGTGGCGACGCCAGCAGGCAAAGGCGCAGTCGGCATGGTGCGCATCAGCGGGAAAAACCTGCAAGCTTTTGCAAATGCGCTGTGTCAACAAGCGCTGGTGCCCAGAAGCGCCCACTTGGTCAACTTTCGAGATGCCCATGGGCAAGCCATAGACCAAGTATTGGCTTTGTTTTTTCCTGCGCCACACAGCTATACCGGCGAAGATGTTTTGGAATTGCAGGGCCACGGCGGGCCTGTTGTTTTGTCCATGTTGGTTGAGCGCTGTTTGGAGTTTGCCCACAAGTCAGACCTGCCCTTGCTTGGCTTGCGACTTGCTCAACCAGGAGAATTTACACAACGCGCCTATTTCAATCAAAAAATGGACTTGGCCCAGGCCGAGGCAGTATCCGATCTGATTGATGCCCAAACCCAAGCTGCGGTTCGAGGTGCTGGGCGCTCACTGGTCGGCGCTTTTTCAAAGCAGGTTGAAAAGCTTCAAGAGCAGTTGTTACGCGTGCGCATGTTGGTAGAAGCCAGTTTAGATTTTCCGGAAGAAGACATCGACTTTGTGACCCAAGCCGATGTCGCAGGACAGCTGCGCGCCATGGAGCAACACACCCACCTGTTGTGCGCCCAAACACGCCAAGGCGCTTTGTTGCGCGACGGTATGAAGCTGGTGATTGCTGGTCAACCCAATGCAGGTAAAAGCTCTTTGCTCAACGCATTGACCGGTCAAGACACAGCGATTGTGACCCCCGTGGCTGGCACGACGCGTGATGTACTGACGCAGATTATTTCGATTGAAGGTGTGCCTGTGCATGTGGTGGATACGGCGGGATTGCGCGACACGCAACACGTTGACGAGGTAGAAAAAATAGGCATAGAACGCGCATGGACTCAAGTGACAGATGCCGATGTGGTGTTGCTGCTGCATGATTTAAGTCGATCACTCGATGCAGATTACAAAGTCCATCAAACAGCCTTGGCCAAGCAAATCGTGGCGCAAAAACACAGTCACAGCCCTTTGCTGCATGTGTTCAACAAAATCGATTTGGTCGCTACACACTCTGAACCTGTGACTGAGCAAACAGCGATATATATATCGGCCAAAACAGGTCAAGGTTTGCAAGAACTTCGCACCCATGTATTGCAAAGTGCGGGATGGCAAGCAGAGCACCAAGAGGGGGTTTTTTCTGCTCGCCAAAGGCATGTCCGCGCCCTAGAACAAGTTCAAAAACACATAGGACAATCACTGGGTGTGTTGCAAACAGCCACGCCCGCACTGGACTTGCTGGCGGAGGAGTTGCGTTGTGCACAGCTTCAACTCTCGTCTCTGACAGGAGAGATGAGCGCAGATGATTTGCTGGGCGAAATTTTCTCGCGGTTTTGTATAGGCAAATAAGCCGCCGCATAATAAACACCATGAACCAAGCCCCTAACCCACCAACCCAAAAAATGCTGGACCTGGCAGCGCAAGTGCTGACGACAGAAGCCCACGCGCTGTTGGCTTTGCGCTCTAGGTTGGGGTCAGACTTTATTGCTGCGGTGAATGCCATCTTGGCCGTTAAAGGTCGTGTGGTTGTGATGGGCATGGGCAAAAGTGGGCATATAGGCAGAAAAATCGCGGCAACTTTGGCATCCACTGGGACGCCAGCTTTTTTTGTGCATCCCGCAGAAGCCAGCCATGGCGACTTAGGCATGGTCACCAAAGAAGACGTGGTGTTAGCCTTGTCCAACAGTGGCGAGAGCCAGGAGTTGTCGGCGATATTGCCCATCATCAAGCGCCAAGGCATTGTGCTGATTGCGATGACGGGGAACGCTCAATCCACTTTGGCAAAACATGCCTTGATTGTTCTCGACAGTGCGGTGGAAAAAGAAGCCTGTCCCATGAACTTGGCGCCGACGGCGAGTACCACGGCCCAGTTGGCGCTGGGCGACGCTTTGGCAGTTGCGGTGCTCGATGCCCGCGGCTTCAAGTCCAGTGATTTCGCCTTGTCTCACCCAGGCGGCAGTTTGGGCAGAAGGCTTCTCACCCATGTGGCTGATGTGATGCGAAGCGGCAACGATGTTCCCAAAGTTTTGCCGCAAACAGACTTTTCCGGCTTGATGCGCGAGATGAGCCAAAAGGGTTTAGGGGTATCTGCTGTGGTGGATGAAGCGGGACAGATTTTGGGCATATTCACGGATGGTGATTTGCGCCGCTTGATTGAAAAGGGTGTCGATGTGCTGCCCCTGAAGGCCAAAGATGTGATGAGACTGCAACCCACCACCATTCACCAAGACGCTTTAGCGGCTGAAGCCGCGCAGTTGATGGAGAATTTGCGCATTACCTGTTTATTGGTGGTGGACAAAGACCATCGGTTGTGTGGCGCCCTCAACAGCAACGACTTGATGCGCGCCAAGGTGATCTGATGTCGCAGCCCCTACAACCCACACCTGATGTTTTGCAAAAAGCGCGAAGCATCAAGTTGCTTTTGCTGGATGTGGATGGCGTTTTGACCGAAGGCGGTTTGCATTACAGCGACCAAGGCGAGCAAACCAAAACTTTCAACACCCTTGATGGCCATGGCTTGAAACTCTTACAAGCGCATGGCATCAGTGTGGCCATCATCTCAGGGCGAGACAGTTTGGCACTCAGGAAGCGCTTGGCAGACTTGGGCATCAACCATGTCTTTGCAGGTGTGCATGACAAGAAAGCCGCGGCTCAAGAACTGTTGTCTAAGCTGGGGCTTCAATGGTCGCAAGTGGCGGCCATGGGAGACGATTGGCCGGACTTGGCCATGTTGCAGCCCGCAGGACTTTCAGCAGCTCCGCCCCAAGCCCACGCAGAGATTTTGTCCCGCGTCGATTGGGTCGCTTGCCGAGCTGGCGGCCACGGCGCGGTGCGTGATGTGTGCGACCTTTTGTTGCATGCCTGTGGTGGCTATGAGTCTGAATTGCAAGAAGCGCTGAAATGAACAGCCTGCCTCGCCTTCCCTCGCCTGTGCCGACGTCGGGCTGGCGCCACCGCTTAGAAACACTGCTGGCATTTTTGCCCCTGATCTTATTGGCCATCCTTTTGTGGGGCAGTGTCTGGCTTGTGCGCAATGCGCC
>CALPPP020000238.1 GCA_943325485.2 Rickettsia typhi | reverse complement strand
GGCCAAGTGTGGATTCAATTGCAAGCCGTCATCACCACCATCATCTGGTCGGGTGTGGTGTCTGTGATTGCCTTCAAATTGGTCGACATCGTGGTCGGTTTGCGTGTCACGGAAGAAGAAGAGCGCGAAGGCTTGGACATCTCCAGCCACGGCGAGACCGCTTACCACCGCTAACAGTTTCGCTTCAGGGAGAAACGGGAAGCCCGCTTAGGCGGGTTTTTTTGCGTCTGGATCGCTTCTTCGCTTCGCTCATCGCGATGACAGCAAAATCATTGCGTGGACGATCTTGTCATTGCGAGGATGATCTTGTCATTGCGAGCGTAGCGAAGCAATCCAATGACGACTTAGAGGTTGGTCGCCAACAAGCGCAGCAAGTCTTTGTCGTCCACGCCTTGGCGCTTGGCCAAGTCTTGCACCTGATCATCACCAATGCGGCCCACATTGAAATAACAAGCCTCGGGGTGGGCCAGGTAAAAACCGCTCACACTCGCCGCAGGTGTCATGGCCATGCTCTCAGTCAGCGTCATGCCAATGTCTTGGCATTGCAGCAAGTCGAACATCTGCTTTTTCACGCTGTGGTCGGGGCAAGCAGGGTAGCCGGGCGCGGGGCGAATGCCTTGGTATTTTTCTTTGATCAGCTCTTCGTTGCTTAGCTGCTCAGCGGCGGCGTAGCCCCAGAGGTCGCGGCGCACCCGGGCATGCATGCATTCGGCAAAGGCCTCGGCCAAGCGGTCGGCCAAGGCTTTGAGCATGATGGCGCTGTAGTCGTCGTGGTCGTCCATGAAGTATTTTTCTTTGGCGTCCACGCCCACACCGGCGGTCACCGCGAACAGGCCCACATGGTCTTGCAAGCCGCTGGCCTGGCCCTGGGCATGGTTCAACGGCGCGACAAAGTCAGACAAACAACGGTTGGGGTTTTGCACACCGTCATGCACCGGCTTTTCGGTTTGCTGGCGCAAGCCGTGCCAGGTGAGCGCTCGTTGGCTGCGGCTCTCGTCGGTCCACAGCACGATGTCGTCGCCCACGCTGTTGGCGGGGTACAAACCGACGACTGCATGGGCTTGTAACCAACGGCCTTCGATCAGGCGCTTGAGCATGCGCTTGCCGTCGCTGAAAACCCGTTGCGCCTCGGTACCCACCACCTCGTCTTTCAAGATGGCCGGGAAGGGACCGGCCAAGTCCCAGGTTTGGAAGAACGGTCCCCAGTCGATGAAGGGCTCCAACTCGGCCAAATCAAAGTTTTTGAAGACCCGCTTGCCAATGAACTTCGGCACGGCGGGCTGAAACGCCGCCCAATCGATGGCCGCGGCGTTGGCACGTGCCTTGGCCAGTGGCAGCAAGGGGGTTTGCTTTTTGTTGGCGTGTTGCTCGCGCACCTTGGCGTAGTCGGCATTGAGTTCTTCGATGTACTGCGCGGCTTGGTCACTCAGCAGGCCTTGCGCCACGCCCACGCTGCGCGAGGCGTCGGGCACATAAACCACGGGGCCTTCGTAGTGCGGGGCAATCTTCACCGCGGTGTGCACACGGCTGCAGGTGGCGCCACCAATCAGCAGCGGGATTTTGCGCAAGCGGAAGTGGTCGTCCTTTTGCATCTCGGCGGCGACGTACTGCATCTCTTCCAAGCTCGGGGTGATGAGGCCCGACAAGCCGATGATGTCCGCGCCCTCCACCTTGGCGCGGGCCAAAATTTCGTGGCAGGGCACCATCACGCCCATGTTGACCACGTCAAAGTTGTTGCATTGCAAGACCACGGTGACGATGTTTTTGCCAATGTCATGCACATCGCCCTTGACTGTGGCAATCACGATCTTGCCTTTGGTTTTCACATCCTCGCCAGCGGCTTCTTGCAAGCGTTTTTCTTCTTCGATGTAGGGGATGAGGTGGGCCACGGCTTGCTTCATCACACGGGCGCTTTTCACCACCTGCGGCAAAAACATCTTGCCTTGACCGAATAAATCGCCCACCACATTCATGCCGTCCATCAGCGGGCCTTCGATCACATGTAAGGGCCTGCCACCTTTGGCCAAGACCTCTTGGTAAGCGGCTTCGGTGTCTTCGTTGATGAACTCGGTGATGCCATGCACCAGCGCGTGGCTGAGTTTGTGCGACACGCTCACCGGCGCGTCAAGCGTGCCACGCCAAGCGAATTTGGCGCTGTCGTCCTTGGCCGCGCCCTTGGCGCTTTCGGCGATTTCAATCAAGCGCTCGCCAGGGGTGAGGTGTTGTTCGCCGTCTTTGTATTTCGGTGTCCTGTTCAACACCACATCTTCCACACGCTCACGCAAGATGGGCTCGAGGTCGTCGTACACGCCCACCATGCCCGCGTTGACGATGCCCATGTCCATGCCCGCTTGGATGGCGTGGTACAGAAACACGGTGTGGATGGCTTCGCGCACCGGGTCGTTGCCACGGAAACTGAACGACACGTTGGACACACCGCCGCTCACCTTCGCGCCGGGCAGGTTGTCTTTGATCCAGCGGGTCGCATTGATGAAGTCCACCGCGTAGTTGTCGTGCTCTTCAATGCCGGTAGCGATGGCGAAGATATTTGGGTCGAAGATGATGTCTTCGGGCGCAAAGCCCACCTCGTCTACCAGCACGCGGTAAGCGCGTTCGCAAATCTCCACCTTGCGTTGGTAGGTGTCGGCTTGGCCTTTTTCATCAAAGGCCATCACCACAGCGGCCGCGCCATAGCGCTTGATCAGCTTGGCTTGGCGCTTGAATTCGTCCAAGCCTTCTTTCATGCTGATGGAATTCACAATGCCCTTGCCTTGGATGCAACGCAAGCCGGCCTCGATGACCGTCCACTTGGAGCTGTCGATCATGATGGGCACACGGGCGATGTCGGGTTCAGACGCAATGAGGTTCAAGAACCGCACCATGGCGGCAAGGCTATCGAGCATGGCCTCGTCCATGTTGATGTCGATGATTTGCGCGCCGTTTTCCACCTGCTGCCGTGCAACGGCCAAGGCCTGCTCGTACTCGCCGTTCAAAATCATGCGGGCAAAGGCCTTGGAGCCGGTGACGTTGGTGCGCTCGCCGATGTTCACAAACGTGGCTTGCTGCGCCGTGCCTGTGCCGTCATCGCTGGCGGTCACGCCAATGCGAACCGGCTCC
>CALPPP020000237.1 GCA_943325485.2 Rickettsia typhi | reverse complement strand
ACGGGAACGGCCGATACAGAGGCCTATGAGTTCCAAGAAATTTATGGCCTAGAGACCGTCATCATTCCACCCAATAAAGTTAGCAAGCGCGAAGACCAGCTCGACAGGGTTTACAAAACCACCGAAGAAAAATACAAAGCGGCCATAGAAGACATTCGTGAGTGTCATGGCAGAGGGCAACCCGTTTTGGTGGGTACAACCTCTATTGAATTGTCCGAGTTGCTTGCAGGCATGCTTGTCAGTGCAGGGTTGCCACATCAGGTGCTCAACGCCAAACAGCACGCCAAAGAAGCCGATATCGTGGCGCAAGCGGGTGCCTTGGGCTCCATCACCATTGCGACCAATATGGCGGGGCGTGGAACGGATATTGTGCTTGGTGGCAATATTGAAAAAAGCGTTTCTATCATCGAGGCCGATGAGGCTTTGAGTGAAGACGAAAAAACCAAAAAAATCCAAGAGATTCGCAGCGCGTGGCAAACAGACCATGAGAAGGTCAAGTCCTTAGGGGGCTTGCGCATCATTGCGACCGAGCGACATGAGTCTCGACGCATTGATAACCAGCTCAGAGGCCGTTCTGGGCGACAAGGTGATCCTGGTTCATCACGTTTTTACCTCAGCCTAGACGATTCGCTGATGCGCATTTTTGCCGGTGAGCGCGTCAAAGCCATCATGGAACGATTGCAAATGCCTGAAGGCGAAGCGATTGAAGCTGGCATGGTGACGCGCAGCATTGAGACTGCGCAGCGCAAGGTGGAAGCCCGTAATTTCGATATTCGCAAGCAACTGCTGGAATACGATGATGTTTCCAATGACCAGCGTAAAGTCATTTACCAGCAGCGCAACGATATTTTGGACGCGCAAGATTTACGTTTCCAAATTCAAAGTTTGCGTGAAGGTTGCTTCACCGACTTGGTCCACCAATTTGTTCCACCTGAGTCTGTCGAAGAGCAATGGGACTTGCCAGGTTTGGAAAAAGCCTTGTTGAACGAGTGGCACTTGAGTGTTGCGCTTTCTCAGTTGGTCCAAGACGCGCAAGCCATCACAGATGAAGACATCGTCAAAACGGTCGTAGATGCCGCCAACCAACGATTTGACGAAAAGATCGACAAGGTAGGCGCAGAACAATTCACGCCCTTCATGCGGGCTGTTTTGCTGCAAAACATTGACAGCCATTGGCGTGAACATTTGTCCTCGCTGGACTATTTGCGCCAAGGCATCCATTTGCGTGGCTATGCCCAAAAGCAACCCAAGCAAGAGTACAAGCGAGAGGCATTTGAGCTGTTTGGCCAACTCTTGGACATGGTGAAAAACGAGGTCACGCGTGTTTTGATGACGGTGCAAATTGAGTCGACTGAGCAAGTCCAACTTGCTGCTGATCAATTGGAAGAAAAGGCAGAGGCTATTTCCAACATCACTTATTCCGCCCCTGATGAGACGGGTGCAGCACATGTGTTTGCGGACAACGCGCAAGAAGCCCAAAATGCGGTTCCCGCTGTGGGGCGCAATGAGGCTTGCCCTTGTGGCAGTGGGAAAAAATACAAGCACTGCCACGGAAAGCTCGCCTGAACCATGCCTGTCAATCTAGTAGCCCCTCTTGCGGCCAATTTGTTGCCCGTACCTGGCATTGAGATAGGCACAACCAGCGCAGGTGTGCGCAAAGCCAACCGCAAGGATGTCACTGTTTTTAAGCTCGCTGTTGGTTCAAGTGTGGGGGCGGTCTTTACACAAAACCGCTTTTGCGCCGCCCCTGTTCAAGTCTGCCAAAGTCATTTGAAAGCCAAGCAAGGCATACGCGCTTTGGTGATCAATACAGGGGTAGCCAACGCAGGAACAGGTGAATCTGGCTTGTCACATGCCAATCAAGTTTGCCAAGCCTTGGCAGAACTTCTCCATGTCCAAGCTAATCAGGTTTTGCCCTTTTCTACTGGCGTGATCATGGAGCCCCTACCCGTGCAACGCATTGTGGATGGACTGCCATTGGCCTTGGCAGATTTGGCACAAGACCATTGGTCTGACGCGGCGACCGCGATCATGACCACCGACACCTTGCCTAAGGCTGTGAGTCGTCAAATTCAAATCGATGGTGTGAAAGTCACCATCACCGGTATCTCTAAAGGTGCTGGGATGATTCGCCCCAATATGGCGACCATGCTGGGCTTTATTGGAACAGACGCTTGTATTTCGCCTGCCTTGATGGACAGCTTGGCTCTAGATTTAGCGCAAGCTTCTTTCAACCGCATCTCTATCGATGGCGATACATCCACCAACGACTCCTTTGTGGTGATGGCCTCTTGTAAAGCTACTCATACGCCTATTGACAGTTGGTCTAGCAGCCATGGTCAAGCACTTAAAGATGCGCTCACAGAAGTGGCGCGATGGCTGGCACAAGCCATTGTGCGTGACGGAGAAGGCGCCACCAAGTTCATCACCGTCACTGTCGAGGGCGGGAAAAACAGTGCGGAATGTTTGCAGGCCGCTTATGCAATTGCCCATTCCCCTTTGGTGAAAACCGCTTTTTTCGCCAGCGACCCCAACCTGGGCCGCATCTTGGCTGCAGTGGGCTACGCTGGTATTGCTGACTTGGCGCAAGACAAAATCGAGCTTTTTTTAGACGACGTGCATGTGGTCACGCAAGGCGGCAGAAATGCGACTTACAAAGAAGAAGACGGCAAGCGCGTGATGAAGCAATCTGAAATCACGGTACGTGTTGTACTCGGTCGCGGCGACGCCAGTGAAACTGTTTGGACCTGCGACCTGAGCCACGACTACGTCACCATCAACGCAGACTACAGAAGCTGATATGGGTATCAACGAGCATTTAGAGCGCATGTTGCTGCGAGCAGAAACCTTGATGGCGCGTATCGAATCGGTGCTTCCTCAAGCACTTCATGCACCCGACTGGAAAGCCAGTATTGCTTTTCGTTACCGCAAACGCAACAACGGGCACGGTGTTCTGGAACCTGTCAAACATGTGGCCTCGTTGTCCTTGGATGACTTGAAAGAAATTGACGCTCAAAAAGAAAAGATTCAACGCAATACTTTGCAATTTGTTCAAGGCTTGCCGGCAAACAATGTGTTGCTCACAGGAGCGCGTGGCACAGGAAAATCCTCTTTGATCAAAGCCTGT
>CALPPP020000236.1 GCA_943325485.2 Rickettsia typhi | reverse complement strand
CAAGCCCAAGTGGGCTTGCGCGAGGGCCTGACAAAGACCATCGAATGGTTTACACAAGCTGGCAATCTGGCTAAATACAAAACAGGCATTTACAACGTCTAAGCCATGGATCAACTGGTTTCATTTATCCGCGAGGTGTATGGCAGCCATGGCCCTATTGCGCTGCACGAGCCGATTTTTACAGGCCGTGAAAAAGACTATGTGAATGAAGCCATCGATTCGACGTATGTGTCTAGCGTGGGTAAGTTTGTCAACCGATTTGAAACAGATCTGGCCCATTACACAGGCAGCCAACAAGCGGTTGCCACGGTCAACGGTACGGCAGCGCTGCATGTGGCCTTGGTGGCAAGCGGCGTTGGTGTGGGAGACCTGGTCATCACGCAATCTTTGACTTTTGTCGCCACATGCAATGCCATTCGTTATTGTGGTGCTGATCCTATTTTTGTGGACGTTGATTCACACACTTTGGGTTTGTCGCCAATGGCTGTGCGCCAATGGCTGGAAAAACATGCTTTTTTGGACGACCAAGGTCAATGTCGGCACACCGATTCCATGCGGGCCATCAAAGCAGCCTTGCCCATGCACACCTTTGGCCATCCCGCCGACCTTGACGGCTTGGTCGCTGTTTGCCGCGATTGGCAGCTGGTATTGATTGAAGACGCCGCTGAGTCTTTGGGCAGTTTTTACAAAGGCCAACACACCGGCACTGTGGGCGCACTGGGTACATTGAGTTTCAACGGCAACAAGACCATCACCACCGGGGGTGGCGGCGCCGTGTTAGCCAGCAGCCCCTTATTGGCTGCGCGAATCAAGCACCTCACCACCACAGCCAAACAAGCCCATGCCTATGACTTTGTTCACGATGAATTGGCATTCAACTACCGCATGCCCAATCTCAACGCCGCGCTGGGTTGCGCCCAGCTTGAACAACTGACAGGGTTTATCAAAACCAAGCGCGAATTGGCCATGGCCTATAAAGCCTTTCTTGCTGACAGCGATTGGCAGTTTATCGATGAGCCTGAAGCTTGCTGCTCCAATTTTTGGCTCAATGCTGTTCAGTGTCAAAACCGTTCTCAAAGAGACGCTTTGCTGAACCACCTGCACAGTCACGGCATCTTGTCACGGCCCAGTTGGACACCCATGCATCTGTTGCCCATGTACGCCGCTTGTTTGCGTGGTGCATTGCCACAGACAGCGCATTTGTTCGATACCTTGGTGAATCTACCCAGCGGCGTACCAGCTGCTCGCTCAGCATGAAGCGCACCATCGCAGTATTTACAGGCTCGCGGGCCGACTACGGCTTGCTCTTTTGGCTGATGAAAGACATTCAAGCCCATGATGGTTTGACGCTGCAAACACTGGTGAGTGGCATGCACCTCTCAGCCAAGCACGGCAACACTTGGCGTGACATCGAGAAAGATGGCTTTCACATCGACCAACGTGTTGACCTTCAACTGACTGGCGATCAAGCCTTGGACATTGCTCAGGCGGTTGGTCGTGGGGTCATTGAAATAGCGCAGGCATTGTCCGCCATGAAACCAGATATTTTGGTGATTTTGGGCGACCGTTTTGAAGCCATGGCAGCTGCCCAAGCAGCCCACTTCTTGGGTGTTCCTATTGCCCATTTGCATGGTGGCGAAATCACGCAAGGTGCAAACGATGATGCCACCCGACACGCCATCACCAAACTGGCTCATATCCACGGCGTGTCAACCGAGGAACATCGCCAGCGAGTTATTCAAATGGGTGAGGCACCGCACGCTGTGCATTGCGTCGGTGCGTTTGGACTGGACGCGATTCGCCGCACACCGCTTATGTCTCGAAGCGACCTTCTGGCCGCCTTGGCGTTTGACCCAAATTTTCCCTTTGCCGTTCTCACCTACCACCCTGCCACCTTAGGTCAGGAGGATGGTTTGAATACCTTGCAAAACATTTTGCAGGCTTTGGAAGCCCACCCACATTTGCAAGTGCTTGTCACCTACCCCAATGCCGACGAAGGCAACACGGCCATCATCGAGGCTATCCATGCAGAAGCCATGCGCCGCCCTCTGCGCGTCAAAGCCTTTGCATCGCTGGGCATGGTGAAGTACCTCAGCGCTCTTCAACACGCGGCTTTTGTCGTGGGTAACTCGTCGAGCGGACTGATCGAAGCACCTTCGTTTGGCATTCCCACCATCAATGTCGGGATTCGCCAACGGGGTCGGTTGCAACCAGCCTCGGTCATCAACACAGAAACCGATGCCGTCGCTGTGGGTAGCGCTATCAACCAGGCTTTGTCCACCGATTTTTCTGAGTTTTGTCGCAGCGTTGTAAACCCCTATGGGGACGGACATGCAGCGCAGAAGATGCTGGCTGTTTTGCAGACCTCTTCTTTGAGCACTGTTAAAGTATTTTTCGATTCAGGGGCCGCCCATGTCGTTTGAACCCCAGCAGGTTTATGTGATTGCCGAAGCCGGTGTGAACCACAACGGCCAATTGGACTTGGCCATGCAACTGGTTGATGCCGCTGCCAGCGCAGGTGCCGATGCGGTGAAGTTTCAAACTTTTCAAGCAGACCGCTTGGCCAGCCCAACCGCACCCAAAGCGTCCTACCAAACCCAAACCACATCTGCGAACGAATCACAACACGCCATGCTTAAAAAGTTGGAGTTGCCCTTTGAGTGGCACTTGCAACTTCAGCAATACGCCCAAAAGCAGGGCATCACCTTCCTTTCGACACCTTTTGATTTGGTCAGCTTGAAGTTTTTGCAAACGCTTCAACTGCCTATGCTCAAAGTGTCCTCTGGCGACTTGACCAATGCGCCTTTTTTGTGGGCCTGCGCGCACAGCGGCATGCCGCTGGTGGTGTCCACGGGCATGGCCACATTGTCTGAAGTGGAACAAGCATTGGCTGTGATTCACCACAGCTTGCACCACAACAGCGAACCTCAGCACATGGAAGCCGTCTGGTCTCACTGGGTCGCGCAAAGCGATCGCAGCTTGTTGGCCTCGCAGGTCACGCTGCTGCACTGCACTTCGCAATACCCCACCCCCATGACCGAAGTGAACTTGCGCGCCATGGACACACTGCGCGATGCCTTTCATTTGCCAGTGGGTTATTCGGACCACACCCAGGGCACAGCCATTCCCATT
>CALPPP020000235.1 GCA_943325485.2 Rickettsia typhi | reverse complement strand
CAACATGCGAGATTTGATTTCAATCAGCATGGCGGCCATGAGCAAATATTCAGCGGCTAACTCAAGGTTGGTTTTGCGGATTTCCTCGACGTAGCTGAGGTACTGGCGGGTCAGTCCCGCCATGGGGATGTCCAGAATATTGAAGTTTTGCTTGCGGATCAGGTACAGCAGCAAATCCAGCGGACCTTCAAACGCTTCTAAAAAGATTTGCAAGGCATCGGGCGGGATGTACAAATCTTGCGGCATGGCAAACAGCGGTTCGCCATACAAACGCGCCACCGCCACATGGTCAATGACCGTCGGCATATGGGGCAAGTCGCCGCTGGGCCCTTGCCAATCGGGATGCAAATGAGGCGTGTTCACTTGACGCTGGGATTGAAATACACGTAGGGTTTTTGAGCGACTTTGGCTGCCTTGAACCCGCTTTGTTCATTGGCATTCAGAGGTTTGTCCCATAGCAGTGCGCGGCCCAGGCGTTGCTCGGCCTCCAGTGTGGGCTTGGCCTGCTTCAATTGATCGATGAACAGCGAGGCTTCAGAGACGTATTCAGGGCGGGCAAACAATGACATGGGACTGTCCAAGAGTGGGAGCGCTATTCTAGCCACCAAGGGTTTTTACCAGCGCCTTTGCGTCGTCTAAACAGTTTTGTTCGCCCATTTCCACCAACAGGCCGCATCGCTGCAAGATGTCCAAGGGTTGTCCTCGCAAGCCTGCAAGTTGAAACTGCAGGCCTTTTTGTTGACAAGTATCGAACAACTGACCCAAGGCTTCTGCGCCGCTGGAATCGATGTAGATGAGGGCTGCACAGTCGAGCACCAAGCGCTGGCTGGGCAAATCGTCGATGCGTTGCTCGATCACATTCACCGCTCCAAAAAACAAAGCGCCTTGCAAGCGCAAGACCTGGGTTTGTGGGTCTTGCCACATCATCTCGCTGCGGGTGAGACTGGAGATGCGAAATAAAAACGTGAGGGTTGCCGCCACCAAGCCCACCAGCACCGCCATGCTTAAATCTACCGTGACCGTCAGCACAAACACTGCCAACAGCGTGAGGCGGTAGGGCCAACGAAACTGCTGCAAATCGGTAAAGGCGTGCCATTCGCCCATGTTCCAAGCCACAAACACCAAGATGGCGCTGAGGGCCGCCAAGGGCACATGAAAGGCCAAGGGCGCAGCCAGTAGCATCACCAGCAACAGGCTGGTAGCGTGGACCATACCGGCCACAGGGGTGGCGGCGCCGTTTTTCACATTTGTCATGGTGCGGGCAATCGTGCCAGAGGCGGGCATGCCGCCCACAAACGGCATGGCCATATTGGCAATGCCTTGCGCCATCAACTCTTGGTTAGGGTCATGTCGGTCGTGAATAAGCTTGTCGGCCACCCTCGCACACAACAAAGACTCGATCGCACCTAACAGAGCCAAGGTAATGCTGGGCAACAGCACGGCCTGCAGTTGTTCAAGGTTGAACGAGGGCCAAGCCCATGTCGGCAAGTTGTCGGGTATGCCGCCAAAACGATTGCCCAAGGTGTCGACCGGCAGGCCCATGCCCACAGTGGCAAGCGTGCTCAACACCAGCACCAACAGTGAACCTGGCATCCAACCCAGCCGCTGCACCCACACAGTGGGCAAAACCTTGGGCAACACGCTTTGCCACAGCACCAATAGGCCAAGGCTTGCCAAAGCCAAAGACAGGGCTGCGGAATTCAGTGTGTTGGCATGATCGGCTAAGGAACCCAATAAGTGAAAAAAGTCTGCCGGCAGTGGGTGAATATGCAGGCCGAAAAAATCTTTCATCTGCGACAAAAAGATCAGCACCGCAATGCCATTGGTAAAGCCAATGATGACCGCCACAGGAATAAAGCGAATCAGCACACCCAAACGCAACACGCCCATGAGCAGCAGCCATACGCCAGACAGCAGCGTGGCCAGCATCAGACCCGCCACGCCATGCTGGCTGACGATGCTGTAAACGATAACAATGAAGGCGCCAGCAGGCCCACCAATTTGCACCCGGCTGCCGCCCAGTGCTGAAATGAGAAACCCTGCCACGATGGCGGTGAACAAGCCTGCTTCTGGTTTTAAACCCGAGGCGATGGCAAAGGCCATGGCCAAGGGCAAGGCCACCACGCCCACCGTCAACCCCGCGCCTATGTCTTGCCCCAGTTTGTGGCCGTTGTAGCCCTTAAGCGCTTGAAATAATTTGGGTTGAAAAGTCAGCCATGCCATGGCAGACCACTATACGCCGCTAGTCTTAGCCGGCGCTTGCTTGCGGCCAGCGTAAATCGATACCTAGACTTTGCCTGAGCGCTGCGATATCAGCTTGGCTGTCGAGGTCGGTGATGTAGTGCAAGTTGTCGCTTGCCCACGCATGGACCAAAGCGCGGTTATGTTGACGCCAAGTTTGGCAACCAAAGTCATCATTGGCCTGCAAAACCGCCTGACGCACTTCAGCGCTTAAGGCTACTGGGTTACCCGGCTGGCCTTGCACTTGGGGGAACACCAAATCGGTGTTGCTGGGGCGGTCCGCAAAGGCTTGCAGCAAATCGGTGATATCTTGGGTTTCGATCAGCGGTTGATCTGCCAAACACATCACCACCGAATCGCCATTGGCGGACAAACTCTCTAACCCCAAGCGTTGCGATGAAATGATGCCTTGCTCGGGGTGGGGGTTGGTCACTGTGCGAACTGACAGACCTTTCAAAGCGGGCGCTACTTCTTGGGCGTAGTGTCCCAGTACCACCACCACCTCTTGAATGTCTGCGTCCAGCAAGGCTAGGGCGGTTCGCCGAATCAGCGCTTGGCCATCACGTTCCAGCAAACACTTGGGTCGGTGACCCATGCGTGAGGCCGAACCTGCAGCCAATAAGACGGCAGAACAACGCATCAGTGGATGCGCATCCCTGGCGTCGCACCCGGCCACGGGTGCAACACATGGATGCCGGGTTGGGCTTTCTCATCGGCGTGGGACGCGGCCAGCACCATGCCCTCAGAGATACCGAACTTCATTTTGCGCGGTGCCAAATTGGCCACCATGACGGTGAGCTTGCCCACCAAGTCCGCCGGTTGGTACATGCTGGCGATGCCGCTGAAGACATTGCGGGTGCGGCCTTCACCCACGTCCAGCGTCAAGCGCAAGAGCTTGGTGCTGCCTTCCACCGCTT
>CALPPP020000234.1 GCA_943325485.2 Rickettsia typhi | reverse complement strand
TTCAAAGAGCTGTCTGTTTGCGCATCACAAACTTGCGAGGGCGTCACAGTCTCTTTACTGAAAACAGCAGCAATACCCATGGGCTTTCCAGCCGCTGGGCCAGCGTGCTGCTTGCGAAGACGTTGGCGCAGTTGTGCCAGCAAGGGGTCATGGGTCACGTCTGCCAAATCTGCGATGTCTACTTTGTGCGGCATACGTTTGCCACCCGCTGCACCTGCTGTGATGAAGGGGGTATGGCTGGCCAAAGCCCAAACTGACATGGCTTGCTTTGCTGACATTTGGTCGCAAGCATCTACCACTGCATCCGCTTTCACAGACAATAATGCAGCGCAATTTTCAGGCGTGATGAATTCTTCAATCGCTGCAACTTCGCACTCTGGGTGAATCAGGGCAATTCTTTGTTGAAGAGCGATCACTTTGGACATACCTAAAGTGGTCGATAAAGCCGGCAATTGACGGTTGATATTGGATTCTGAGATGTGGTCCAAATCAATCAAGGTCAGGGCCTTCACGCCACTACGGGCTAGACACTCCACCGCCCATGAGCCCACTCCTCCCACACCAACCACCACCACATGACTTTGACGAATCTGATGTGCGCCTGTTTCTCCGTATAAGCGGGACAGACCACTGAAACGTCTGTCAGTATCTGCGACGTCTTCGGATGTCACTTGATTTGTGCCAGCCTGTCCTTGGCTGCAGCGGCGGCTTCTGTCGTGGGATACAACTTCAAGAGCTCATTAAAGGTTTTACGCGCCTCTTTGGCTTGTTTAATTTCCAATTGCGCATTGCCAACAGTCAACATCGCCTCAGGTGCTCTGGCGTGGTTGGGAAAGTCATTGACCAAGCCTTTGAGGTGTGCAATGGCTTCATTGAAATCACGACGCGCAAACTTGGCACTGCCCAACCAATACAAAGCGCTGGGTTTATAGCCTGAAGCCGAATAGACCTTCACGAACTGCGCAAACTCTTTGGCGGCTGCTGCAAAGTCACCTTTTCGAAACAGCACAAAAGCAGCTTCAAAATCGCGCTTTTCATCTGGTTCAGCTAAAAACTCGAAGCCATCGACCTGTACATTGACCTTGGCTGATTTTGGCGCTTCTTCCTTCTGTGAAGAGAGCGCTTCTTTCTTGGCAAACTGGTCGTAAATTTTTTGAAAACGCTCTTCAATCTCGACGTTGATGTCCTTTTGCGCTCGTTGCAAAAGCGTGATTTCTCGCAATAACTGCTCGCGCTCGCCTCGCAGGTTTGCGATATCTTGTTTGAGCGCCTCAATTTGGGCTTGCAACTGCAAGGCCGCTTGTCGGTTGTCTTGCTTGGACTGGTTAATATCGATTTCGACTTGTTTACGCAGAATCTCAATTTGTTTTTGAGATTGATCAAGCGATTTTTGCAGCGTTTGATCCGTCGATTGCAATTGCGTTTGCCGCTGGTTCTCCAGTCGTTGCCGCAAATCTAAGATAGCGCGTCTAGCCTCTTCATCTTCAAACAAGGCAGCCTGTGCTGTGGGTACCAGTAAGCCCAACAAGCACAGAGATGCTGCAAGACGCCGAAATTTCATCGGTAAAAGAACTCAGCGCGGCGATTTTTTGCAAATGCGCTTTCATCAGCACCTTGCACAGAAGGTTTCTCTTTGCCAAAGCTCACAGACTCCACTTGAGACTCTTGAACACCCAGCAAGCTCAAGCTTTGGCGAACTGCGTCAGCACGCTTTTGACCTAAGGCAAGGTTGTACTCGCGGCCACCGCGTTCATCGGTATGACCTTCGAGAGACACTTTCGCCTTGGGATTGGCTTTGAGAAATTGTGCGTGGGCTTCAATGGTGTTTTGGAATTCGGACTTCACCACGTAGCTGTCATAGTCAAAGAATATGACCTTGGCGACATTGCCAGAGGGACCAGCACTCAAGTTGGCACTCGCAGCGCTGTCGACAGGAACGACAGCGGATTTGGCTTCATTGGAAACTGGTGCTGCCGTAACAGGAGCGGGCATGACGGGGTCAGGGCTGACTGAAACTTTGGCACCCGATTTATCTTCGACAGGCACGTCATTGAGTTTGACGCCTGAAGCACATGCAGCAAGCAACAGGACAAGTCCCAGTGACAAAAGAAATTTTTTCATGAAGTCTCCAAATGAATCAAGGATTGAGAAAGGGCCCCCAATGGGGTTCGCGAATGTTGGAAGTTTGTCCAGCGAGTCTGGCGCGTATTTTGCCATCTAAAGTTGTCGTCATCAGGGCTTCCTTGCCTTGCGACTGGGTGGAATACATAATTAGTTTGCCATTGGGCGCAAATGTGGGTCGTTCATCTGCATTCGTGTCTGTCAAAGGCACAACTTTGTCATTGATCAAATCCATGACGTGGAGTTTGTAGGCAGACCCCACACGTGAGATAAAAGCCAACCATCTTCCATCAGGACTCAGGCTGGGTGAAATGTTGTAGCTACCATTGAATGTCACTCTTTGCACCGGACCACCCGAGGCAGGGGTTCGGTAAATTTGCGGGGAACCGCCACGGTCACTGACAAAGTAAATGGCCGATCCATCAGAGCTGAAAACCGGCTCGGTGTCTATGCCACTGGACTGGGTGAGTCGCTTGGGTTCACCACCCTTTGCGTTGATCAAAAACAGCTGCGAACCACCGTCACGGCTCAAAGTGATGGCAAGGCTTTTCCCGTCAGGTGACCAAGCAGGCGCACTGTTAGAACCTTTGAAATTGGCCAGCACCCGTCGCTTACCCGAAGCGATATCGTGCACATACACCACGGGTTTGCGTGATTCAAACGACACATAGGCCAGTTCGTTTCCGCTAGGGGACCAACTGGGCGAGATGATGGGCTCTTGGCTGGTCAAAGCCGCTTGCGGGTTTTCTCCATCTGCATCTGCCACCCAGAGCAAATGTTTGGGGCCTTGTTTGGTGATGTAGGCGATGCGGGTTGAAAAAATACCCTTGTCGCCTGTCAGTTTTTCATAGACCTGATCGGCGATGCGATGCGAAACCAAGCGCAAGTCTGCAGGGACCACCACATAGCTTTGCCCGCCCATGTCCTGCCCCTTCACCGTGTCCCATAAACGAAAGCGAACATCGAATCGACCATCCGCCATTCGTGAGACGCTGCCAGTTAAAAGTGCATCTGCAGGTTTTTGCCGAATAGGTTCAAAGTCG
>CALPPP020000233.1 GCA_943325485.2 Rickettsia typhi | reverse complement strand
GCTCATCACCCAAGTGCGGTTTCGTTTGCCCAAAAAATGGAAGGCCGAGATCAGCTATGCGGATTTAGAAAAAAAGCAGGCGCAAAAAGGCATAGCCCATCCCACAGCGCAACAGGTGTTTGACTGGGTCTGTGAGATACGCAGCGCCAAATTGCCCAACCCCGCAGTCATTGGCAATGCAGGCAGTTTTTTCAAAAACCCCACAGTGACCGCAGAACAATGCCAAGACATCATTGCCCGCGAGCCGCGCTTGGTGCATTACCAATTGGCCGATGGCCGCTTCAAATTGGCTGCCGCTTGGTTGATTGACGCTTGCGGTTGGCGCGGCAAATCGGTGGGCAATGCAGCGGTCTATGAAAAACAAGCTTTGGTGATTGTCAACAAGGGTGGCTTGACCCAGCCATGCACCGGCGGCGAGGTGGTGACCTTGGCACAAGCCATTCAAACCAGTGTGTACGAGCGTTTTGGCATTCGACTTGAACCTGAACCGGTGGTGGTATGAAAAAAATCTTTTTTTGGTGCTGGGTGCTTGGCGGTTTGCTCAGTTCACAGGCTTGGGCGCAAAACTACCCGAGCAAACCCATACGCTTGGTCGTGCCGTTTGCGGCGGGCGGTACCACCGACCTGATGGCACGCATCGTCGCCGAGCCTTTGGGCAAATTGCTCGGGCAAACCGTGGTGGTGGACAACAAAGCGGGCGGCGGCGGCGTCTTGGGGGCGGCAGAAGTGGCCCGTGCCGCAGCCGACGGCTACACCTTGGGACTGGCCACGGCGTCGAGCAACGCAACCAATCCTGCCATCAACCCCAAAGTCCCCTACGATCCGCTGAAAGATTTCAGCCCCATCACCAACATGGCGGCCACACCCAATGTGTTGGCCATCAACCCCGCTTTTCCCGCCAAGGACTTTGCTGGGCTGTTGGCGGAATTGCGACGCAAGCCTGGCCAGTACGACTATGCCTCGTCAGGCACGGGTGGCATAGGCCATTTGCAAATGGAGTTGTTCAAAAACCTGACCAAAACCTTTATCGTGCATATTCCCTACAGCGGTGGCGGCCCAGCTTTGCGCGACACCCTGGGCGGTCAGGTGATGATTATTTTTGACAACCTGCCTTCTGCCTTGCCGCATATCAAGGACAAGCGCCTCATCGCCATGGCGGTTGCCACACCTGAGCGACTGCCTGAGCTGCCAGGAGTGCCTACTTTCAAAGAGCTGGGCTTGGAGCCCGTTAACCGGCCCGCTTTTTATGGCATTTACGGCCCCAAAGGGATGCCCAAAGAGTTGGTGCAAAAGCTCAACGCAGCACTGCTGAAAGTGCTGCAAGACCCCGCGGTGATCAAGCGCATTGAAGCGACAGGTTCCAAGGTAATTGGCAACACCCCAGAGCAATTTGCGCAACAGCTCAAGGCCGAGTTTGAGGTCTACAAAAAGGTGGTCGATGCCCAAAAACTCAAGCTCGATTGACCCTCACCCTTTGGTGGGGGCTTTCATTGAGGCCTTGTGGCTTGAAGATGGCTTGTCGCCCAACACCTTGGCCGCCTACCGGCGCGATATGCAAGGTTTTTCGCAATGGTTGCAGGCGCAATCTTTGACCTTGGAACACGCGGGTGAAAACGAAGTTCAAGCGTATTTTGCAGATCGCTTTGACCAAACCCGCGCCAGTACCGCCAACCGGCGCTTGACGGTGTTGCGGCGTTTTTACCAATGGGCTTTGCGCGAAAAGCACGTCAGCACCGACCCCACTTTGAAACTGCTGACCGCCAAGCAAGCCCCTCGACTGCCTCAAACTCTGAGCGAAGCGCAGGTCGAAGCCTTGCTTGCGGCGCCCAACACCGATACCCCTTTGGGCTTGCGCGACCGCGCCATGTTGGAGTTGCTTTACGCCAGTGGCTTGAGGGTCAGCGAGTTGGTCGGCCTGCCCATGCTGTCGCTGAATCTGCGCGAAGGCGTGTTGCGCATCACCGGCAAAGGCAACAAAGAGCGCTTGGTGCCGTTTGGCGAAGAGGCGGCGGACAGTTTGCAAAACTATTTAAGCCAATCTCGCCCCGTGCTGTTGGGCAAACAAAATTCGCCTGCTGTGTTTGTGACCCAGCAAGGTACTGCGATGTCGCGGGTGATGTTTTGGAAGCTGATCAAAAAATACGCGCTTTTGGCAGACGTCCATGTACCGCTGTCGCCCCACACCTTGCGCCACGCTTTTGCCACGCATTTGCTCAACCATGGCGCTGACCTACGTGCGGTACAAATGCTGTTGGGGCATTCGGATATTTCCACCACCACCATTTACACCCATGTGGCCAGAGAGCGCCTGAAAGCGCTTCACGCACAGCACCACCCGCGAGGTTAAGTTTTTCAAGTTATGACGGGTGTCAACCTTTGCGCCATCAACCAGTCGATTTCTTCTTGGGTAAAGCCCGCCGCCAAGCGGGCGGGGGTGTTAAAGGGTGGCTTTAAGCGCGGTGCTGCATGACGCAGCACCAGAGCGGGGTAATGCACCAGAGGGTCTAGGCCTTGCTCTGCACAAAGGTACCTGAACCAATGGTTGCCAATCGCCACATGACCTACTTCGTCACGCAAGATGGTGTCTAGCACCGGCTGAAACGCTTGCGCATGGGGAGAAGTGGAGAGCAGCAATTTGCTTTGAATGAGGGGCGTGGCGTCCAAGCCGCGGGCTTCCAAAGTGCGTGGCACCAAGGCCATGCGGGCCAGCACATCGTCAGCGGTTTTCTCGCACATGGACCACAAACCATCGTGGGCGGCAAAGTCGCCATAGGTGTGGCCCATTTGAGCAAGCAAGTCTTGCAACAATTCAAAGTGGGTGGATTCTTCATAGGCCACTCGCAGCCAGTCTTGGTAATACTGGGGCGGTAAACCGGCGAAGCGCCAAACCGCGTCCAGCGCTAAATTGATGGCATTGAACTCGATATGGCACACCGAATGCACCAAAGCGGCCAATCCTTTGTCAGTATGGACTGAACGTTGAGGCACATGCTGGGGGTTTTGCAGCAGGGGTTTGTCAGGTCGACCGGGGGCTTTATGGCTGCTGTCTTGCAGCGGGGCTTGAACATCCAAAGAGAGACGCTCCCGCTCAAACCAAAGCTGCTGCACCGCCTGTACTTTGTCGGTGGCTTGGGTTTCACACAATGCCCGATAGGCGGCTTCTCGCAAT
>CALPPP020000232.1 GCA_943325485.2 Rickettsia typhi | reverse complement strand
GCAGCAATAGAAAAGGCAAACGTGACCGACATGCCCACATAGCCCATGTAGAGCATGGGCGGGTGAATCACCAAGCCAGGGTCTTGCAGCAAAGGGTTGAGGTCGCGCCCATCGGCAGGCATGGGAAAGAGCCGGTCAAAGGGGTTGGAGGTGGTCAAAATGAACATCAAAAAACCCACCGACACCAAACCCAACACGCCCAGCACCCGCGCCACCATGGCGAGAGGCAAGCTGGCGGAAAAAATCGCAACTGCCGCGGTCCAGCCACTGAGCATGAGGACCCACAACAGCAAAGAACCTTCGTGACCACCCCATACCGCCGCAAACTGGTAGGCCTTGGGCAACAAGGTATTGGAATGCTCGGCCACATACTTCACTGAGAAGTCGTTGCTTAAAAAAGAAGAAGCTAAGCAAGCGAAAGAAAAAGACACCAGCACAAATTGCAGCAGAGCTGCGGGACGCGCCAGCGACTGCCAAACCACGTTGTGGCGCAAAGTGCCGGCCAGCGGCACAGTCCCCAAGAACAAAGCGATGACCGCAGACAGCACCAATGCAAATTGACCAAGTTCAGGAATCATCGGCTTTAAGCTTTCAAGGTTTGACAGATTGCGCCGCACGGGCTTGCGCGGCTTCGTCTAAGGCGTGTTGCGCCTCAGGGGGCATGTAATTCTCGTCGTGTTTGGCCAGCACCTCGGAGGCGGTCATTGAGCCTTGCGCATCCAAGCGTCCTTGCGCCACCACGCCCTTGCCCTCTTTGAACAAATCGGGCAGCAAACCACTGTAGCGCACGGGTATCTCTTGGGCGGTGTCCGTCACCACAAAAGAGGCATCCGTGCCGTTGCGCTGCAGGCTACCCACTTTCACCAAGCCCCCAATGCGAAAGGTTTTGTTCTTAGGCGCTTCTCCGTTCAACACTTGGGTCGGCGTGAAGAAAAAAACCAAATTGTTTTGAAACGCATTGAGCACAAAAGCAGCGGCCAATGCCAACACCAGCACGCCACCTGCAATCAGCGCAAAACGGGTTTGTCGAGGTGACAAGCTCATGAGTTCTCCAAGGCTTTTTCGGCTTGCGCTAGCGCCAATGCACGGGCGTGGGCTAGGCGGGCCTGCACCATTTCCAAGAGGAGTAGCAAAGCCGTCACGCCCATGCTGCCCCACACATACAGGCCATAGCCACCCATGAACCAAAATTCTGACCAACTCTCCCACCTCATGCTTTGGCTCCTGCAACTTCAGGCAGCGCCTGGACCCAATCGGTGTGGCGCTCACGCTCGATGATGAGGGTGCGTACACGGTAGCAAACTATGGCCAAGGTGTAAGCCCACATGGCCAAGGCCATCAGCAACATGCCCCACAGCATTAGTTGCGCCATGCTGGGCGAGCGCGTAAGAGACACCGAAGCACCTTGGTGCAAGGTGTTCCACCATTTCACTGAAAAATAAATGATGGGCACATTGATGGCACCGACGATGGCAATCAAAGCCCCAGCGCGGTCAGCGCGACGCACATCGTCAATGGCCGAGGTGAGCGCAATGTAGCCAAGGTAGAGAAAAAACAAAATCAACTCTGAGGTTAAACGCGCATCCCACACCCACCATGTGCCCCACATCGGCTTGCCCCACAAAGCACCCGTCCACAAAGACAAAAACGCAAACATAGCCCCCGTGGGTGCCAGAGCGCGGGTCATCATGCCGGATAAGCGGGTGTTGAAGGTGAGACCCAGCACAGCCCAAAAAGCCATGGCGAGGTAAATCACCATGGACATCCAAGAAACGGGGACATGCACAAAGATGATGCGGTAGCCCTCGCCTTGCTGCGCATCAGCAGGCGCCAAAGCAAAGCCGACCCACAAGCCAGCCAATGTCAGCGCCAAAGCCAAGGCGGCCAACCAAGGCCACAAGCGTCCCGCCAAACCGTAAAAGGTTTGCGGAGCAGCGTAATAGAACCAGCGCATTGTCATTTCGTCATTCCAAGGCAATGCGCAAAGCCGCACTGCATGCCCAAGGGCTGAAAAACACAGCTGGCAACAACATCGCCAGCAAAATTGAAACATGTGCTTGCGCACCCAAACCACTGCTCAAGGCCTCAACGGCGCCAGCACCAAACACCAGCACAGGCACAAACAAAGGCAGAACCAACAAAGCGATCAAAACGCCGCCGCCACGCACCCCTAAGGTAAGTGCCGCACCAATCGCTCCAATGCAAGACAACACCGGCGTTCCCAACAACAGAGAGAGTGCCAACATGCCCAAGGCATCAGACGGCAAATCGAATTGCAAACCCAGCAGGGGTGCCAATGCTACCAAGGGCAAACCAGAAACCAGCCAATGCGCAAAGATTTTCCCTAAGACCAAAAGCCCTAAGGGGTGCGGGGACAGAACCAGGTGTTCCAAAGAGCCATCGCGCCAATCGTTTTCAAACAAACGCGGCAAGGTAAGCATGCTGGCCAACAATGCCCCAACCCACAGAACGCCCGGGCCAATGTGGCGCAAAGTGACTGCTTCGGGGCCAATTGCCAAAGGAAACAAGGCAGCCACCACCACAAAGAAAAACAAGCCACTCAAAACCTCGGCTTTGCGCCTGAAGGCCAAGCGCAGGTCACGCGCCACCAAAGCAAAGAACGCGTTCATCTGCCTAAGCTCCAAGGCAAGACGGCGCTGCCCAAGTCCACCGCTTGGTGGCTGGTAAAGAGCAACAAGCCGTCTTGCTGAAGATGGTTGCGCAGCACCTGCTGCAAGGCATGAACGGCCAAGGTGTCCAGCGCCACAAAAGGCTCGTCCAGCACCCACAAACGGGCTTTCGATAGCTGCAAACGCGCCAGCGCAACGCGCCGTTTCTGCCCTTGCGACAACACCCGCAGCGGTAAATGCGCTCTGGCCTCTAAACCTTGCGACTGCAGGGCTTGCAAGGCTTGTGGGTGGCTGACAGGATGACCCGCCAACACCGACGCGGTCTGCAGGTTTTCCAAAGCGGAGAGTTCATCTTTCAAGCCAAGGTTATGGCCCAAGTACAGCAAGTCACGCGAGAAAGCATGACGCACCTCTGCAATTGCTTGCCCACCCCAGCGCACCTCGCCGCTGGCAGTGGGTGCCAAACCACACACCATGCGCAGCAAACTGGTTTTGCCCGAGCCGTTGTCCCCTTCGATTTGCATGGCTTGGCCAGCACTGAG
>CALPPP020000231.1 GCA_943325485.2 Rickettsia typhi | reverse complement strand
GCGGTTTTTTAAAACCCGGCGGTACCATCATTGAACCTACCTCGGGCAACACGGGTGTGGGCTTGGCCATGGTGGCAGCTGTGAAGGGCTACAAACTGGTCTTGGTCATGCCTGACAGCATGTCCATTGAACGTCGTCGTTTGATGTTGGCCTACGGTGCTTCTTTCGATCTAACGCCACGCGAAAAAGGCATGAAAGGCGCCATCGCCCGAGCCCAAGAGCTGGTGGATGCCACCCCTGGTGCTTGGATGCCGCAGCAGTTTGAGAACGCGGCCAATATCGAGGTCCATGTTCGCACCACCGCTTTGGAAATTTTGGCTGACTTTCCCGAGGGCTTGGATGCGCTCATCACGGGTGTGGGAACAGGTGGTCATATCACTGGTTGTGCGCAAGTATTGAAAGAGAAATGGCCCCAGTTACAAGTGTTTGCGGTGGAGCCTAAGGCTTCGCCTGTCATTTCCGGTGGTGCGCCCTCGCCTCACCCGATTCAAGGCATTGGCGCAGGTTTTATTCCTAAAAACTTGCACACCGATTTACTCACTGGCGTGATTCAAGTGGATGCTGAAGATGCCCGTGAATATGGACGCCGAGCCGCTCGCGAAGAAGGTATGTTGGTAGGTATCTCATCGGGTGCCACCTTGGCGGCCATTGCACAAAAACTCCCCGAGTTGCCTGCTGGCGCCAAAGTGCTGGGCTTTAACTACGACACAGGCGAGCGCTATTTGTCTGTGGAAGGTTACCTTCCCGCGTGAAGGACTTTCGCGTTTTGGCGCTGATCGCGCCCATGACGCAACTCAACACCCCTTACCCGTCAAGCGCTTACTTGACGGGTTTTTTGCGTTCACAGGGCTTAGACGCTAGGCAAGATGATTTGGCTTTGAAGTTGGTGCTGCGAATTTTCAGCACAGAGGGCTTGAAGCAGGTTCAAACCATTGCCCAAACCCAAGCCATCGACCAACGCAGCGCCAGTGTGAACTGCTTTTTAGACCATGCTCAGCGCTATATAGATTGCATTGAACCCGTGATGGTTTTTTTGCAAGGCACTGACCCCACCTTGGCGCACCGTATCGCAGCACGCGGTTTTATCCCCGAGGGTCCGCGCTTTGCAGCCTTGGAAAACGCCGAGGACGACACACTCACCTGGGCCTTTGGTGCCTTGGGCGTGCAAGACCGTGCAAGGCACTTGGCCACACTTTTCTTGAATGACTTGGCCGATGTGCTACGCGATGCAGTAGACGATAGGTTTGAGTTTGTACGTTACGGTGAATCATTGGCTTCAAGCCAAGCCAGCTTTAAACCAATGGCTAAGGCATTGGCTGCACCCAAAACCTTCATCGATCAAGTGTTGCATGACTTAACCCTTGACACGTTTGACACGCATCAACCACACATGGTGTTGTTGTCGGTGCCCTTCCCTGGCACGGTCTATGGTGCTTTGCGCATGGCGCAAAGTATCAAACAACATCATCCTGGTGTGACCATTGTGTTGGGTGGCGGCTATGTCAACACTGAACTGCGGTCTTTGAATGAGCCTCGTCTGTTTGACTTTGTGGACTACGTCACCTTGGACGCAGGTGAGCGTCCCCTGCTGGCTTTGCTTGAACACTTGCAAGGCAAACGGTCTGCACAGCGATTGGTACGCACCTTTGCGCGTGTTAACAGCGAAGTCAAGTACATCAACTTTGCAGAACCCGATATTGCGTTTGACGATGTAGGCACCCCCACTTGGGATGGTTTGCCCATGCAAAGTTATTTGTCCTTGCTAGACATGCTCAACCCCATGCACCGCTTGTGGAGCGATGGCAGGTGGAACAAGCTGACAGTAGCGCATGGTTGTTATTGGAAGAAGTGCAGTTTTTGCGATGTGTCCTTGGACTACATCTCGCGCTATGACGCTGCGACTGCACACACACTGGTAGACCGTATCGAGCGCATCGTGGGTGAAACGGGTCAGACGGGTTTTCATTTGGTGGACGAGGCTGCACCGCCCAAGGCCTTGAAGGCCATGGCTGAAGAGCTTTTGCACAGGCGTTTAAACATATCGTGGTGGGGCAATATCCGCTTTGAGAAAACCTTCACGCCAGACCTTGCCGAACTGCTGGCTGAAAGTGGTTGTATCGCCATGTCGGGCGGCTTGGAAGTAGCCAGTGACCGATTGCTCGCATTGATGCAAAAAGGGGTGACAGTAGACCAAGTGGCCCGTGTGACGCATGGGTTTTCGCAGTCTGGTGTGTTGGTTCACGCTTATTTGATGTACGGCTTTCCTACGCAAACCGTGCAAGACACCGTGGATGCTTTGGAATATGTCAGGCAGTTGTTTCTTCATGGGTGCATACAGAGCGGTTTTTTTCACCGCTTTGCTTGTACCGTGCATTCGCCTGTGGGTATGAATCCGCAAGCCTATGGCGTCACATTGATCCCCTTGCCAGAGGGGTCATTTGCGCGAAACGACATTGGTTTTATAGACCCCACAGGCACCGACCACGATGTCTTGGGAAGGGGCTTGAAGAAAGCCATCTACAACTATATGCACGGCATAGGCTTGGAGGACGATGTTCGCCATTGGTTCGACTTAGCCAAAGGCCAATGCCCCAAACCTAAGGTGAAAAAAAACGCGATTGCCCAAGCCTTGGGCGAATCGCGCTGAGTTGAAAAGTTAACGGTTATTTAGCTGTTTTGCAAAGCAGCGATGCGCTCTTCCAAAGGCGGATGAGACGAAAACATCTTGCCTAAACCGCCGCTGATGCCCATGGCTTGCAAACTGGGAGGTAGACCCTCTGACTGCATGTGCTGCAAGCGAGCCAAGGCATTGATCATGGGTTGCTTGCGCCCCATCAATTGGGCAGCACCCGCATCTGCACGGAATTCGCGCTGACGGCTGAACCATGCCACCACGATGCTGGCAGCAATGCCCAACACAATGTCTAAAACGATGCTGGTGATGTAGTAGCCCATACCTGGTCCGGTATTTTCCTCGTCGTTTTTACGCAAAGCGCTGTCTACCGCGTAACCAATGACACGGCTGAGGAACACCACAAAGGTATTGAGCACACCTTGAACCAAGGTAAGCGTGACCATGTCACCGTTTTGGATGTGCGCCACTTCGTGAGCGAGTACCGCTTCAACTTCCTCGCGGGTCATGCCTTGCAGCAAACCGGTAGAGACTGCAACCAGCGCAGAGTTGCGAAATGC
>CALPPP020000230.1 GCA_943325485.2 Rickettsia typhi | reverse complement strand
TTGTCGCAAGGCAGCGTGGTGGTCGATGGCAGTGATAACGCTTCAGTGCAATATGCCCAGTGCTGCCACCCCTTGCCGGGCGACGCGATTTTGGGTTACTTGGGCCATGGAGAAGGCTTGGTGGTGCATTTAGACACCTGCCATGTCGCCCAGCGCCTGAAAACCAAAGACAGCGAACGTTTCATTGCTGTCGAGTGGTCAGATGAGCCCGTGCGCAGTTTTGAAGCGAGCATTGTGGTGACAGTTTTAAATGGCAAGGGTGTGCTGGCCAGTGTGGCCTCTTCCATCACATCTGCTGAAGCTGATATCAAATTGGTCAGTATGGTGGATGAAGTCAGCGGTAAAGAGGCCACCGATTTGAGATTCTTGATTGCCGTGCAGGATGTGGCTCATCTGCAGTCGGTACTGGGCAGTTTGCAAAGGCTGCCTTCTGTCAGCAAAGCCAGTCGCGCATTTTCGCAGCGCGCACAAGCTTAAAGCCTCAAGCCAAGCTTTTATGGTTTGTCCTGAGGTGACGGATAAGCCACTTTGAGAACTTCGATTTCAATCAAACCTTTGGGTGTTTGCAACTTCACCACATCACCTACATGCGCCTTAAGCAAAGCTTGTGCAATAGGGGACACCCAGCTTACCTGCCCCTTCAGACTATCGGCCTCATCGATGCCCAAAATGGTGATGGTGTTGGTACTGCCAAGCTGATCTTCATAGGTAACCGTAGCGCCAAAAAAAACTTGATCGCCTCCATGGTGAACGCAAGGGTCTGACACTACTGCGATTTCAAGGCGCTTGGTCAAAAAGCGGATGCGCCTGTCAATTTCTCTTAAACGCTTTTTGCCGTAAATATAGTCACCGTTTTCAGAGCGGTCGCCATTGCTGGCTGCCCAATGCACTATCTCAACAACTTTGGGGCGCTCATCGTCAATAAGCCCGAGTAACTCTTGCCGCATTTGGGCATAGCCCTGAGGCGTGATGTAGTTTTTGCTGCCATTGGGCAAAGAGCTCGGGGAGTCTTCGTCTTCGTCGTCTTTGTCAGACTCGCGGGTAAAAGCTTTGCTCATATATACATAAATGGTGCGGCTGGCAGGATTCGAACCCACGACCCCTTGGTTCGTAGCCAAGTACTCTA
The DNA here is from genome assembly GCA_943325485.2 of Rickettsia typhi. Classification (GTDB taxonomy): domain Bacteria; phylum Pseudomonadota; class Gammaproteobacteria; order Burkholderiales; family Burkholderiaceae_C; genus Limnohabitans. Next base: position 2,084 of record CALPPP020000230.1, on the reverse strand, counting down.
TCCAACTGAGCTACAGCCGCACTGGGCGCAGATCATAACATGTACAAACCAAGGGCCAAAGCCATGTTCAACTGTCATGCACATCTAAATTTTCTTTGGGTTTGGTTTTTTGGTGACGCAAATACAAATCAAATGCATGCAACAAACCTGCAAAAAATAGACAGATGAGGGAGATGATGGATATGGATTCTTCAGCGGTGAATCGAAATCCCAAAACCAGAAAAAAACCGGGTGCCAGGGAAAAACCCAGCTCCGATAAATTCAATCCGTGTGGATGCCGCTTGAAATGGAAATACAGATAAGCCCACTCCAATAGAAAAAACACAATCACCAAGTCAAGTAACCAAACAGGCAGTGTGTATTCCATCAATGCATTATCACGGCATCAGGATGTCTTAGCGCTCTCAATCGTTGACCATTTGACTTGACCGTCCAATCGTCCAAATGATGCCCAATCCTAAGGTGGTTCCTCTTTCTTGTAGATGCAAAGGACTATCGCTATTGACGCCTTTACCAGAGAAGTCAGTTCGGCTAAAAGCAAACATCCGAACGTCTTCGTTGAGCTTATGCGACAGCGTCAATTGAGCACGTGGCGTGATCAACCCCGCTTTGGCAGTGTACGCACTGCGAGAAGAAGTTGCGTACAGTGATGGAACGCCATAAAGGTATTGGTTGAATTGCTGATCACCATAAATCAAACCTAAGCTTCCTGAAAATCCCCAACCACGGCCCAAATCGCGTTTGTCGTAAGTGAGTTTCGGTTCGAAGGTTAAGCCTCTGTAGTTCACTCCACTGTTGAATTCAAACACGCCGCGCAATGGCAATTCCAATCTCACCACAGAGTCTTGGCTGGGGCGCGCCAAATTCAGTTTGGCACGTGGTCCAAACTCCAGCAAAAATCCCAATTCAGGCATGCCGCTTCGTACTTTGACGTCGTCGCTGGAAGCGCGCAATGCACCGCTGAGTCCGATGTCAAATTCTGCAAATGCATTTTTGGCGACTCTTGCACCTACCGTTCCACCCGCTGCACGCCATACTGGCCCTCGATAGACAAACCATGGAAGCACCAGTCCTCGGCCTATATCATCAGCAGCACCCGGGTATGCAGGGCCGGTGAGACCAAACCCTGCTAATCCTGCTTCCCACAATGGCTTTTGAACGCCCTCGACATTGGGTTCAGACTGTGCATGAGAAAAAGTAAATACCGTTAGGCCTAATGCAGCCGTTATCAGCAAACGGAGACTATAAAAAAACACGCACACCACCCCAAATCATTTATGCAGATTTATTATTCACACACACTTGCTACAACGTCAAGTTAAGCAAATACCCTTGTGTTTTTTAGGAAAGCCACCGGCGGGCGTTTGTCCATCTTCAAATCATGCGAATGCTAATATGCGCTTCATGGTTATTACACGACGACAAAGTTTATTGCTAGCGCTGGCCATCAACTGCTGCTTATTTGGTGTTGTAAGCGCACAAAGTAAAGTTTCAGAATCACGGTTAATGCCTTATTTAGGAACTCCCAACTTGGTTGGTCAAGCTAAATTTACCTATTGGGGTATCGATGTCTATCAGGCAAGCTTATGGTCAAGCGAAAGCGGCTTGACCCCAGAGCAATGGGAGACCAAGCCTCTGGCTCTGGACTTGCTCTACCTGAGGGACTTTAAGGGCGCAGACATTGCTAAACGCTCTATTGATGAAATTCAAGCTCAAAGCCCCTTGCCAAAAACCAAAGCACAAGCTTGGCTAAAAAGCCTTGAAGTTATTTTCCCCAATGTCAGCAAGGGACAAACACTGACTGGGGTCTATCTGCCCAATGCTGGCATGCATTTTTTGTTTAATGGTACTTACTTGGGGGAAATCAAAGATCCTGAGTTGTCAAAAAGTTTTTTTGATATTTGGCTGTCAAAGCAAACTTCTGCGCCAGAGTTGAGGAAGAAACTGTTCGCAAAAAACCTCTGATTTTCAGTCGGAGGCATCTGCAGGAAGCGACTTCGGTTTTTTGGTGGGCCCACCTGGACTCGAACCAGGGACCAAAGGATTATGAGTCCTCTGCTCTAACCAACTGAGCTATAGGCCCT
>CALPPP020000229.1 GCA_943325485.2 Rickettsia typhi | reverse complement strand
CCCGGCACTTGCAAAGACAGGGACATCTTGGAGTTCAATCCACATATTGTCATTGAAGGCATGGCCATTGCTGCTTATGCCATGGGTATTTCTGTGGGCTACAACTACATCCATGGTGAAATTTTTCAAACCTATGACAGGTTTGAAGAAGCCTTGGAAGAGGCCCGTGCCGCAGGTTACTTGGGCGACAAGATCATGGGCAGCCCATTCGATTTTCAATTGCATGCCGCCCATGGTTTCGGTGCCTATATTTGCGGCGAAGAGACCGCCTTGCTGGAGTCCTTGGAAGGCAAAAAAGGCCAGCCACGTTTCAAGCCGCCTTTTCCTGCCAGCTTTGGTGTTTATGGAAAACCCACCACCATCAATAACACTGAAACTTTTGCGGCTGTTCCTTGGATCATTCGCAACGGTGGCCCTGCCTACTTGGCTTGTGGCAAACCCAATAACGGTGGGACCAAGATTTTCTCGGTCAGCGGCGACGTAGAACTGCCCGGCAACTATGAAGTGCCCATGGGCACCTCTTTTGCAAAGCTGCTTGAACTTGCTGGCGGCGTGCGTGGTGGGCGCCAACTCAAAGCGGTTATTCCTGGCGGTTCTTCTGCACCCGTGTTGCCAGCTTCCATCATGATGGACATCACCATGGACTATGACGCCATAGCCAAGGCTGGTTCTATGCTGGGTTCAGGTGCAGTCATTGTGTTGGATGACACTCGCTGCATGGTCAAGAGTTTGCAGCGTTTGTCTGCGTTTTACATGCACGAATCTTGCGGGCAATGTACACCTTGCCGTGAAGGCACAGGTTGGTTGTGGCGCATTGTTGATCGCTTAGAGACTGGTCAAGGCAAAGCTGCTGATATGGACTTGCTCGACAGCGTTGCTGAAAACATCATGGGCAGAACCATTTGTGCGCTGGGAGATGCTGCAGCCATGCCTGTGCGCGGCATGCTCAAGCATTTCCGTCCTGAATTTGAACACCACATCACGCACAAGACCTGCATGGTCCCTGCGTACATTTAAGCGCGGCTAAGAACATGGTTGAACTTCAAATCGACGGAAAAACAGTGCAAGTCACCGAGGGCAGTGTGGTGATCCAAGCTGCGGAACAAGCTGGGACTTTTATTCCGCATTTTTGCTATCACAAGAAACTCAGCATTGCGGCCAATTGCCGCATGTGCCTGGTCGATATCGAAAAAGCACCCAAACCTATGCCAGCGTGTGCAACACCTGTGACGCAAGGCATGGTGGTGCATACCAAGTCTGAGCGTGCCATCAAGGCGCAAAAGTCAGTCATGGAGTTTTTGCTGATCAACCACCCGCTTGACTGCCCTATTTGCGACCAAGGTGGCGAGTGCCAGTTGCAAGATTTGGCGGTGGGCTATGGTGGCAGTGCTTCCCGCTATGACGAAGAAAAGCGTGTGGTGTTCCACAAAGATGTGGGACCGCTTATCAGCATGGAAGAGATGAGTCGCTGCATCCATTGCACACGTTGTGTGCGCTTTGGACAAGAAATTGCAGGCAGCATGGAGTTGGGCATGTCGCATCGCGGCGAGCACTCCGAGATTGAAACCTTTGTCGGCGAAACGGTGGATTCAGAGCTGTCAGGCAACATGATCGACATTTGCCCTGTAGGCGCACTCACCAGCAAACCCTTCCGCTACCAAGCACGTACTTGGGAGCTGGGACGACGCAAATCCATCAGTCCTCACGATGCCACGGGTGCCAACCTGATCATGCAAGTCAAAAACCATCAGGTTTTGCGTGTGGTTCCGTTTGAAAATGAAGAAGTCAATGAGTGCTGGATTGCCGACCGCGACCGCTTCAGTTATGAAGCACTCAATGGCCCTGAGCGTCTGACGCAGCCCATGATCAAGCAGGGCGGGCAATGGCAAACAGTGGATTGGCAGGTGGCATTGGAATATGTTGCCAATGGTTTGAACGCCATCAAGGCTGACCATGGCGCTGCTGCCATTGGCTGCTTGGCCAGCCCACACAGCACCTTGGAAGAACTGTTTCTAAGCGGCAAATTGCTTCGGGGCTTGGGCAGTGACAACATCGATTCACGTTTACGGGCCGCCGATTTCCACCATGACGGCCATGTCAGGTGGTTGGGTACAAGCGTAGCCTCGCTTTCGCAGTTGCAAAGCGCTTGGGTGATTGGCAGTGATGTTCGCAAAGACCAACCACTGCTGGCACTGCGTCTGCGTCATGCTGCTCGCCATGGTGCTCAAATACATGCCTTGACAGATTCGACGCCTGATTGGGCCATGCCCTTGGCGCAGGTGCAGGTGTTGCCGGCCTCCGATTGGTTGCAAGCCATGGCAGACGTGGCTTCGGTTGTTGCACAGCAAACGGGCCAAGCTTCTCCTTTGCCAGGGAATGCGCAATCACTGGTTGCGATAGCCATTGCCTCTTCACTTTTATCAGGCGAACGCAAAGCTATCTTGTTGGGCAATGCTGTTGCACATCATGCGCATTGTTCTGCTGTGTTGACGCTGGCCAATTGGATTGCAAAGCAAACCACTGCCACCGTGGGTTTTCTGGGTGAGGCAGCCAACACCGTGGGCGCTCAAGTCGCTGGTGCTTTGCCCCAGCGTGGTGGTTTGAATGCTCAAGCCATGTTGCACGATTCGCAAGTCAAAGCCATGGTGTTGCTCAATACCGAACCCGCTCACGACTGTGCCCAAGCGCAAGAAGCGTTGAAATCCTTGTCCACCAAAGACATGGTGATTACCTTATCGCCTTTCAAAGCCAATATGGATATCAGCGATGTTTTGCTGCCTGTCTCGCCTTTCTCTGAGACAGCAGGCACTTTCATCAATACAGAGGGCAGGGCGCAAAGTTTTCATGGCGTGGTTCGTCCTTTGGGCGAGACACGCCCAGCTTGGAAGGTATTGCGCGTTTTGGCCAATATGTTGGGTGTGAATGGTTTTGATTACGACACGGTCGAGCAAATCCGTGCAGATGTTTTGTTGCCTGACTGGTCTTCGCGTTTGAGCAATGCTTGCGACCAAGCCATGACCCAGTTACCGGCCATGGTCCACGCGCCAGAAACAGCGCGTATTTACTGTTTAGATGGCCTCGTACGCCGTTCACCCTCGCTGCAACAAACGGCAGATGCCCAAGCAAAGGAAGTCTTTCATGTCTGACTGGCTTTATCAGACAGGGTTTGCGCTGATGGACGCCTCTTGGTGGCAGACCATGGCTTGGCCCGTGCTTTG
>CALPPP020000228.1 GCA_943325485.2 Rickettsia typhi | reverse complement strand
CAAGGATCCTTGTCCAGTCAAGGCGAAGGGTCCTGACAACACATCGATGAACCCAATCTTGACCGTCTCACCAGCTTGGGCAAAGCCGCAGCAGAAAATGAAAACAGCAAGCAGATGACGTCGAAGCAGAGTGAGGAAGTACATAGGGTTGCCTTCAAAATGTTTAATCGATTATTCAGAAAAGATGCTGCCGTATTGAATACGCAACTCAGCCTTTTGCACTTTACCCGTTCCACCCACAGGCAAGCCTGCAACAAAGACGATGTCATCGGGGACCCACCACTTGGCCACACGCTCGGACAGAAAATCCAGGATTTCTTGCTTGTTTGAAAAATCCTCCTGCTTGCGCACAATCAACAGCAAAGGCCGCTCATCCCATTTGGGATGCTTGACACCAATGACTGCCGCCATCGCCACCTGAGGATGGGCCGCGGCAACGTTTTCAAGCTCAATAGAACTGATCCATTCACCGCCAGACTTGATCACATCCTTTGTGCGGTCACGTATTTGCATCACCCCATCGGCGCTGATGGTGGCAATGTCACCTGTTGGGAACCAACCATTGACCAAGGCTGTGTTTTCGGCTTTGTGGTAGTTGTCAACAATCCATTGACCACGCACCATGAGTTCGCCTTGCGCTTCACCATCACGTGGCAGGGTATTGCCATCCTCATCCACAATTTTGAGTTCAATGCCAAACACAGACTTGCCCTGCTTGGCGACCAAACCATGGCGCAAGGCATCAGGCCAGGCTTGCTCTTCGTTGTTCATATTGCTGATGGTGGCAACAGCTGTGGTCTCGGTCATGCCCCAACCGTGTCGCACATCCACCTGGTACACATCGCTGAACTTGGCGATCAAAGCTTTGGGCATGGCGGAACCGCCCACGCCAGTTCTGCGCATGGTGGTAAAGCGCAGATTGTTTTGCTCTAAGTGCTGAATCAGGCCCATCCAAATCGTTGGGACACCGGCGCTCAAGGTGACTTGTTCGGACTCCATCAGTTCATACAAACTTGCGCCGTCCAACTTAGGTCCAGGCAAAACCAATTTGGCACCCGACATCAAACACGCATAAGGCAGACACCATGCATTGATATGAAACATGGGCACTACAGGCAACACTGTTTCTTGCGAAGAGATATTGAGCACATTGGGCAAACAAGCGGACAAGGCACTCAGCACAATGGCCCGGTTCGAGTACAAAACGCCTTTCGGGTTTCCTGTTGTTCCAGATGTGTAACAAAGCGCAGCGCCCGTGTTTTCGTCTAAATCTGGCCAAGTCAATTCAGTGCTGTGAGGCGCGATGAAATCTTCATAACTTTGAACCTCAAGACCCTCAATATCAGGCGTATGGGCTTTATCGCTCATGCAAACCCAGAGCTTTACCTTAGGACAAAGTTTGGCAATTAGCTTCACCAAAGGCGCAAAAGTGCTGTCAAAAAGAATGACTTGATCTTCTGCGTGGTTGATGATGTAAGACAGTTGGTCAGGGTGCAAACGAGGATTACAGGTATGCATCACCATGCCCAACCCAGACACCGCGTAATAAGCCTCAAGGTGTCTGTAATTGTTCCAAGCGATGGAGCCGATCACGCTTTGAGGGCTCAAGCCAAGAGAGCGCAATGCATTGGCCAACTGCTTTGAACGTTGAGCCAGCTGACGAAAGGTACAGCTGTGCAAGGGCCCATGTGTTTCACGACTGACCACTTGCTGAGCACCAAATTGATCAGCACCGTGCTCCAGGATGGCAGATACCAGCAAGGGCCGGTTCATCATTTGCCCAATCAATTGCATATTTATCCTCTCAACATTGCAGTCGAGCATCCTCGCACCAAATGCCCCGTCCTCTGATCAAGGCATTCCCCATGCCTGTCCAGTTTCGCCACTACGCAAAAAACAGCCAAAACCATACAATGAATAGCTTTTGAATCGATATATTTCAGTTTTTTCATTAATTGAATAGATTAACCCTGATTTTTCAGGTAATATTCTAATCGTTGAATCATTTATTGAAAAACAAAATTGCTCAACAAATGTTCAAACAACATTCACCCAACAGGAGTTACCATTTTGAAATCATCTGTCTTTAAACTGATCGCCATTTCTTCTATCGCCGTGCTTGCATCGGTTTCTCATGCAGCATGGGATGTCAATATCGCTCAAAACAACAGCCAGTTCCTTGCTGCTTCCAGTTCCTTCGCTGCTGACGGCGACCTTCGCTTCGCCGCACAAATGATCAGCACCAACGAACCAGACGCCAACGGCTTCGTCTATGTCGAGAACCTTGCCCAGTACAACTGCCAAAAAAATGCCTACCAACTGGTCAAGGTCACAGGCTACAAGAGCTGGGATGACAAGGGTGTCAGTCTCGACCAAGCCATGGGCAAATGGATCAATGTCAAGGCTGGAACACCTGAGCAACTTATGCTCAACAAGCTTTGCAAGCAATCCTTCGCAGACGCGTCCAACTTCATTAACAAGTAATTACCCCGAAATAAAAAAACCTCTCCAGCGCTTGCTGGAGAGGTTTTTTTTCGCCTATGGTTTTGTTAACTCAGTGAAAGTTCCTCAATATTCACCGTACTGGGTGTGCGAATCAAATAATCAAATGCACTCAGCGCCGCTTTGGCACCCTCACCCGCTGCAATGACAATTTGCTTGTAGGGCACCGTGGTCACATCCCCCGCCGCAAAAACGCCTGCCACGCTGGTATGGCATTTGGCATCCACGACAATTTCGCCGAACTTGCTCAACTCGACCGTGCCCTTCAAGAACTCGGTGTTGGGCACCAAGCCAATTTGCACAAACACACCTTCGAGTGCCACGGCGTGTTCTTCGCTTGTCGTGCGGTCTTTGTAGCGCATACCATTCACTTTTTGGCCGTCGCCGGTGATTTCGGTGGTTTGCGCATTCACATGGATGGTCACATTGGGCAAGCTCTTGAGCTTGCTCACCAACACCGCATCAGCCTTTAAGGCGTCAGCAAATTCAAACAAAGTGACATGGGCCACCACACCCGCCAAATCGATGGCGGCCTCGACGCCAGAGTTACCCCCACCAATCACGGCCACACGTTTGCCTTTGAACAATGGGCCATCGCAATGCGGGCAGTACGCCACGCCTTTGTTTTTGTATTGTTCTTCGCCAGGCACATTCACATTGCGCCAACGCGCACCTGTGGACACGATGACGCTGCGAGAACTGAGCACCCCACCGTTG
>CALPPP020000227.1 GCA_943325485.2 Rickettsia typhi | reverse complement strand
GCGGTGCCTAAATCCAAACGGTTGAGCGTGATCAAGTCATCGATATTGTTGGAAACCGAGATCCACAAAATGAGGCTGATCAGTCCAAATTTCAAAATAGCCTTGCCCAACTCAATCAAGGCCTTGGGGCCAAACATACGGGCTAAGCCAGACATCGGGTTGAGCTTGCTGAATTTGGGTACCAGCATCCCTAAGGAAAATACCAAGCCACCACTCAGGACTGTCGAGACAACCGCCACAAAGGCCAGCAAAATCATGATGGGCAAAATCAAGATATAGCCATCAATCACCGATTGAAAAAAGATGCCGGGCAACAGTTCGGCCTTGTCCATCACCTTGCGATCAAACTGCAACTGGTTTGTAAACAAAGCACCCAAACGGCTGAACATATAGCCACCCGCCATGCTGAAAAACAAAGTCGCTGTGACCAAAAGGGCCGCGGTTGACAACTCCACGGATCGGGCGATCTGACCTTCATCACGCGCCTTTTTCAGTCGCTGTGCGGTAGGTTCTTCGGTACGTTCTGAGGAATCGTCAGCCATGGCTTCAACCGCCCGTCAATATGCTGCGCATTTGACTGAAGGTTTGCACCCACAGCCAAGCAATTCGCTGAATCACACTGGGAATGGACAGCCACAGCACCACAAATCCAGCGATGAGCAAAGCCGGTAAGCCCACCGAGAAAATATTCAAACTGGGCGCGGCTCGGGTGATGAAACCCACACCGATGTTGACGAACAACAAGGTAATGACCACCGGCAATGAAATCAATAGCGCAGACGCAAACATCAACGCTCCCCAGGCCGTGATCTTGCCCAGCAGGTCTTGCGTCAACATTGATTTACCGATGGGAAACAAAGTGAAGGACTCCAGCAGCAAACCAAACACAATCAAATGCCCACCAATCGACAAGAACACCAAGGTGCCGAGAATGGTAAAAAATTGAGAAATCACAGGGACATTACCAAACGAGGGGTCCACCATATTGGCCATGGACAAACCCATAGAGCCCGACACCGCTTGACCTGCCACCACAATGGCTGCACTTGAAATTTGCATGATCAAGGCCATCACCAAGCCAATAAACAACTGATTGACAATCTCTTTAAGCCCCTCTGCTGTGACGGGATCAATGCGTGGTATGTCCAGGTGCAAAGACAAAAATACGGTCAGCACAATCGAAATCGACAAACGTATGCGAAGACTGACCGCACGGATAGAAAAAATAGAAGAGAACGCTAAAAAGGCAGAGATGCGCAGCATGGGCCAGATCAGGGCATAAAACCTGTCTAGCAAATTGAGCATCTCGATGTTCATCAGTGCTTAGCCAAACAAGCCTGGAATACGACCATACAAAATTTTGGTGTAGTCGACCAAGCTGTTGATCATCCAACTACCAAAAATAGCGGCCGTCAACCCGATCGCCAAGAGCTTAGGGATAAAGCTTAATGTTTGCTCGTTGATAGAGGTGGCTGCTTGGAAAATACCCACGATCAAACCCACCACCAAGCCCACCAACAACATGGGGGCTGAAATCAGCATCGTCATCCACAAAGCTTGTCGCCCCATATCTACCACTGTGGCTGTATCCATTGCTACCTCACTTGTAAATAAAACTCGACGCCAGTGAACCCATGACCAGCGTCCACCCATCGACCAGCACAAACAACATCAGCTTGAAAGGCATGGAGATGATCATGGGCGAGAGCATCATCATGCCCATGGACATCAACACGCTGGCGACGATCAAATCGATCACCACAAAGGGGATGTAAATCATGAAACCAATCATGAAAGCGCTCTTGAGCTCCGAGGTCATGAAGGCCGGCACCAAGGTGGTGAATGGCACATCGGCGGCGCTGTCGATTTCTTTTTTCTGGCCAATCTGCATGAACATGGCGATATCGTCTTCGCGGGTTTGCAGCATCATGAAGTTACGCACCGGCACCTCAGCGGCTGCCAAGGCTTTGTCAAATTGCATGGTGCCATTCATATAAGGCGCGACAGCTTTGGTGTAGACCTCGTCAAACACCGGTGACATGATGAAAAACGTCAAGAACAAAGCCAGACCCACCAACACCGTGTTGGGCGGTGTTTGCCCGGTTCCCAAGGCTTGGCGCAGGATAGACAACACAATGATGATGCGCACAAAAGAGGTCATCATCAAGAGCAGTGAGGGCAACACAGTGAGCACCGTCATCAAGCCCAGCAACTGCAGCGTCATGCTGTACTGCTGACCAGTTTTGCCGCTGTTGACGGTCACCAAGGGCAGGCCTTGTGCCAAGGCCACATCGGGCAAGACCAAGACCAGCAGCATCAGTGCAAAGCACCACCATCCATGTTTAATGCGCATCGGAAACACCTTGCTCAACGGGGGGAGGAGAATCTGCCGGCCATGCGTGCAGTTTTTGGATATCGTTGGGGTTGACCGCCAACAACAGTCTTTGAGAGTCCACCTGAACCAGCAACAGCTTGTGCCGCATGCCCATGGGGTAGGCCTCTAAAATTTGGATACGGCGTTTGCCAGAGGGGAGGAGAAAGCCCTTGTTGCGACGCGACAGCCACCAAAGGACCGCCGCCAACAGCAACAAGACGAATGTCATACTGAGAGAATACTGAACCCAGTCTTGGTTTGGCATGGTGCCCCATTATCCATCGCAGAAACGTCAATTCATGAAAAATCTTGAGCATTCCTACAAATTCCTTGTTTGCCTGTGTTTCAGCACCCTCGCTATGGGTGCACACGCTTCGGACTGGGTTTCTTTGGGCTTGGCAGACCACGGCACCTACGGCATAGACCGCGCTTCCATCGAAAAAGACGGCCCACTGCGCCGCGTTTGGACCATGTTGGATTACCGTGAACCCCAAAAAACGTCCCAAGGCAAGGCTTACCTGTCCAGTCGTGCGTTGATGGAAATGGAGTGCGCTAAACGCCAAGTTCGCACCCGATCCATGTCCTTGTACAGTGGACACAACCTTAGCGGTGAGGCGCTCACCAGCGAAGGTATCTTCGATCAATGGCAAGCCGTTCCACCCAATTCCCCAGTCTTCACCATGTTCAAGGTGGTGTGTGAGCGCTAGTCGCATACCCCGCTTGGCATGGGCGACTTGGATTCGCGATGTTGCGAATGCTGGCGGCACGGGTGGCCTGAACTGGCATGTGCATGCCCTGCGGTCGCTTAACAGATGGCTGCCCACCCGCGAGAAAATCGCCCAATTTTTGGCGGGCAT
>CALPPP020000226.1 GCA_943325485.2 Rickettsia typhi | reverse complement strand
TAGCTGGCAAGGCAGAGATAATGAGTCTTTACAGAAAAGACTCCTATGTCCTTACAAAGTATGACTGGTTATGCCAGCGCTCAAACCACGCTGGCAGCAGAGGGCACCTCTGAAGGTGCGCGATTGGGCTTAGAAATTCGCAGCGTCAATAGCCGCTTTTTGGATGTGAGTTTTCGCTTGCCTGATGAGCTACGCCAGCATGAGCCGGCCTTACGCGAACTGATTGGGCAACACATCAAACGCGGCAAAGTCGAGCTACGCGCTCACTTAGAAGCCTCCCAAGCCAGTGCAGTTGCCATGCCGGATAAAGCCCTGCTGCAAAACCTCATGGAGATTCAACAACTGGTGCGCAGCACCATGCACGATGCGGCATTGCTCTCGGTTGCTGAGGTTATTCGCCTAAGCCATGGCCCCGTGACACTTAACCACGATTGGTCAACACAAGTCATGGCTTTGGGCCAGCAGGTGCTTAGCCACCTGAGCGAAGCCAGACAACGCGAAGGGCAACGCTTAGCGGCTGATTTGCTGCAAAGAGCCCAACAATTACAAGCTTTGGCAGACCTTGCCCTGCCATTGGTGCCCAAAACCGTTGAAACCCAGCGACTGCGCTTCTTAGAGCGCTGGCGTGAAGCCATGGAATTGGTGGATGCACAGGCCTTGCCAGACACCATCCACGAACGCGCCTTGGCCGAAGCGGCCAGTTTTGCGGTTCGCGCCGATGTTGCAGAAGAAGTCACCCGCTTGAAAACCCATTTAGATGAAATTGCCCGATTGCTACAACTTTCTACCCACAAAGAGGGTGTAGGTAAAAGGTTGGACTTTCTTATACAAGAATTGCACCGTGAAGCCAATACACTTGGCTCCAAAGCCAGCGCTATCGAGATGACGCGTATCTCTTTGGATATGAAAGTGCTGATTGAGCAAATGCGCGAACAAGTTCAAAATCTTGAATGAAGACGATCTACCCAGGAAATCTATTCGTGGTTGCCGCGCCCAGTGGGGCAGGCAAATCGAGTTTGGTCAAAGCCTTGATGGAGTTAGATGCAGGTGTGCAGCCATCGGTCTCGCACACCACCCGCGCCCCACGCGGTCAAGAGTTTCATGGCCGTGAATATTTCTTCATCGACGATACCGAATTCGACGCCATGGTGGCTAACAACGCATTTTTAGAGTGGGCCCATGTCCACGGCAACCGCTACGGCACCAGCAAATACACCATCGAAGAACGCATCTCCCAAGGCCTTGACGTCATTTTAGAAATTGACTTTCAAGGGGCTGTTCAAATCAAACGGCTGTTTGCCAATGCGGTGCTGATATTCATACTGCCACCGAGCTGGGAAGAGTTGCGCGCTCGCTTGCAGCGCCGCGGTGAAGACACGGCTGAAGTCATTGAAATTCGCTTGGCCAATGCCGCCACAGAGATGGCTCAGGCCCATGAGTTCGACTTCGTTATAATCAATAAACTATTTGACAAAGCCTTATTCGATCTTAAAGCTATTGTTCATGCGCAGCGCCTCAAATACGCGTCGCAACGCAGAATCAGAAGCGATATTTTCCAAGCCTTGAAACTCATCTGATCACCGGAGCACCACCATGGCACGCATCACTGTTGAAGACTGTCTCGAAAAAATCCCCAACCGCTTTCAGTTGGTTTTAGCCGCCACCTACCGCGCACGCATGCTCGCGCAAGGCCACACGCCCAAAATTGAGAGCAAAAACAAACCAGGTGTGACCGCCTTGCGTGAAATTGCGGCTGGCAAAATCGGCATTGAAATGTTGAAAAAAGTACCTGGCTAAGCCGTTTTTAACGAGGTTTAGACCTTAAAAGACACCAAAGCACTGCGATTGCAGTGCTTTTTTTTCGCCTTGTGAGCCATCACGCTGACAAAACGCTACAGTTAAGCCTATGTTTTCCGCAGAAAAAACCCTCACTGCGCCTACGCCCGCTAGCAATGCTGCAGCGGCGAGCTTTGCTTTGCTTGAAGCCAAACTTGAATACCTTGGCGCTGATGGCATTGAGCACGTCAAGCGTGCTTACCGTTTTGCGGATGAAGCCCATTTAGGCGTGACCCGTCGCAGCGGCGAGCCCTATATCACCCATCCCATTGCGGTGGCCTTGCAATGTACCGAGTGGAAGCTCGATAGCCAAGCGCTGATGGCAGCACTTTTGCACGATGTGATGGAAGACTGTGGCGTCACCAAGATCGACTTGATCGAAAAATTCGGCCCGCATGTAGCCGAGTTAGTGGATGGATTGACCAAGCTAGACAAACTGAGTTTTGAAACCCAAGAAGAAGGACAGGTTGAATCCTTTCGCAAGATGCTGCTTGCCATGGCGCGTGATGTACGGGTGATTTTGGTCAAATTGGCAGACCGTACCCACAATATGCGCACCATGGAGGCGATGCCGCGCGCACGTTGGAAATCCATCAGCAGCGAGACTTTGGAAATTTATGCGCCTATCGCCCATCGTTTAGGTCTGAACCAAACCTACCGCGAACTGCAAGACTTGGCGTTTCGCTACCTTCGACCTTGGCGCTACCAAGTACTTGAAAAAGCAGTCATGAAGGCGCGCAGCAGAAGGCGTGACTTATTGCAAAAATTGCAACGCGATGTAGAGGGTGCATTTAAAAATGCCAATCTTTCTATCCATATTTTCGGTCGAGAGAAAACCCTTTACTCCATCTACCAGAAGATGGGACAAAAACACTTGAGCTTTGCCCAAGTCACCGATATTTACGGCATGCGTATCTTGGTTCCCAATCTGATCGATTGTTATACCGGCCTAGGTATATTGCACCAACTCTACAAACCCGTGCCCGGTAAATTCAAAGACCATATCGCCATCTCCAAGGTAAATGGCTATCAGTCTTTGCACACCACCTTGGTGGGGCCAGCAGGCATCAACGTTGAGTTTCAATTACGCACTGACGCCATGCATGTGGTCGCTGAGTCTGGGGTTGCAGCACATTGGATGTACAAGACCAGTGACCCTGTGCATGAACGCGCAGAGCGATTGGGCACGCAATGGTTGCAGTCCTTGCTTGACATCCAAGATGAAACCCGCGATGCCGCCGAATTTTGGGACCATGTCAAAGTCGATTTATTCCCCGATGCGGTTTATGTTTTCACACCGAAAAGTCACATCATGGCCTTACCCCGTGGGGCAACTGTGGTTGACTTTGCGTATGCAGTTCACACCAACGTTGGTGAACGAACACTGGGCGCCAATGTCAAT
>CALPPP020000225.1 GCA_943325485.2 Rickettsia typhi | reverse complement strand
CCTCACAAGCACCGACTCCGCCGCCTTCCGTTGTTGCTGCCCCAGCACCTGTGCCTGATGTACCAGCATCCACTGAACCCACAGCCGCCGAATTGGCTCCCAAGTCTGTCGTTCCGCCTTCTGTCATGCCTGAAAAAGTTCCACAGGCTATGGCCAAAGAGGAAGAAGTCCCTTCAAAGCCTGACTCTGGCAGTGAAAAGTCTGGCGATTCAGCGCCTAGGTTTATCGTGCAAGTGGGTGCATTTGCTGAAGAAAGCAAGTCCAAGGAAGTTCGCTCCAAACTTGAAAAAGCGGGTATCAAAACCTATACCCATATCGCTCAAACCAAAGAGGGCAAACGCATACGTGTGCGTGTTGGTCCTTTTGCAACCAAAGAAGAAGCGCAAAAAACGGTCGAAAAAATCAAGTCTTTGCAGCTCAGTGCCACGGTACTGACCCTCTGATGCGATGAACAGTCTGGACTTGGTTTTGCTGGCGTTGACCGCACTGTCTGTCGTTTTTGGCTTGTGGCGCGGCGTGATCCGCGAATCATTTGTGGTAATTGCTTGGTTGGCCGGGTTTCCCATTGCCAGCCAATTTGCCCCCGATGTACGACGCTTACTGAATTTGAGCGATTTTTCGCCTGCCTTGGCTTATATGTTGGCTTGGGTGATTGTTTTTTTGGCAGTGTGGCTGATCTGTCAATTGATCTCAGCCGTCTTAAGCGGCATGTTGTCTTTGGTAGGTTTGGGTATCTTCAACCGCATCTTGGGTGGTGTTTTTGGACTGACCCGTGCCGCGCTTTCATTGATGGTGTTGACGATCATCGTTGGCTTAACCCCAGCAGTTAGCTACCCCTTGTGGCAAACGTCTTGGGTGGCCCAAATGGCCAAGCAAGGCATTGTCTTTTTCAAGCCTTTTTTACCTGCTCCTTTGGAAGGTTGGGTGTTCTGATGTGTGGCATTGTGGGCGTGGTCAGTCAAACAGCGGTGAATCAACTGATTTACGATGCGCTGCTGTTGTTGCAACACCGTGGACAAGATGCTGCGGGCATCGTCACGCAACTTGAGCAAAAGTTTTTCATGCACAAAGCCAAGGGCATGGTGCGCGACGTGTTTCGCACACGCAATATGCGAGCACTGCCAGGCAATATCGGTTTAGGACAAGTGCGTTACCCCACGGCAGGCAATGCCTACAGCGAAGAGGAGGCGCAGCCGTTTTACGTGAACGCCCCTTTTGGTTTGGTCTTGGTGCACAACGGCAACCTAACCAATGCACAAGCCTTGAAAGCAGAGTTGTTTTCAACTGATCACCGCCATATCAACACCGAGAGTGACTCCGAGGTCTTGCTCAATGTGTTGGCTCACGAATTGGAAAAAACCACCCGGGGCATGGTGTTGACGCCGGCCGATGTGTTCACTGCGGTGCAAGGTGTGCACAAGCGTGTCAAGGGTTCTTATGCGGTGGTGGCACTCATTGCGGGTCACGGCTTGCTGGCGTTTCGCGACCCTTTCGGTATTCGACCTTTGTGCATAGGCAAAGGGGTTGATGGCACCTGGATGGTAGGCAGCGAGTCGGTGGCTTTGGAAGGTACTGGCCACCATTTTGAGCGAGATATTGCCCCCGGCGAGGCTGTTTACATTGATCTAAAAGGTCAACTTCACGCCCAGCAGTGCGCCGCTAACCCCCAGTTGATGCCTTGTATTTTTGAGTTTGTGTATTTGGCCCGTCCCGACTCCACCATGGACGGCATGTCGGTCTACCAAGCTCGGCTCAATTTGGGCGAGACTTTGGCCAAGCGAGTGGTCTCTACCTTGCCGCCTTCAGAAATTGATGTGGTGATTCCCATTCCTGAATCCAGCCGACCAAGCGCCACCCAGTTGGCGCATTTGTTGGGCAAGCCCTACCGCGAAGGGTTTGTCAAAAACCGCTATGTTGGCCGCACTTTCATCATGCCGGGCCAAGCAGTGCGCAAACGCTCGGTGCGTCAAAAATTGAACGTTATCGTCAGTGAGTTCAAGGGCCGCAATGTCTTGCTGGTGGACGACTCTATCGTTCGAGGTACCACCAGCAAAGAGATCGTGCAAATGGCCAGAGATGCGGGCGCCAACAAGGTGTATTTGGCCAGTGCTGCACCGCCTGTACGCTTTCCCAATGTGTACGGCATTGATATGCCCACGCCCGAAGAACTGGTGGCGCACGAGCGAAGCGTGGAAGAGATTCGTCAACTGATTGGTTGCGATGCACTCATTTACCAAGAAGTGAATGCCATGCGCGAGGCAGTCTCTCGAGCGGCTTTGCAGGGTTCACCTGAGGTCAAGGGCTTTGACGCATCGTGCTTTGATGGCGTGTACATCACTGGGGATATCACCGTGGCGGACATTGCCAGATTGAACCAACAACGCGTCAATACCGAAGAAGATGCAGAAGACAACTCACGCTTGGCTTTGCCCAATGCCAATCAATAATTACCCATGACCGAACGTCCCTTACCACCCCATTTGCACCTTGATACCTTGGCGGTGCGAACTGCCGTCGATAAATCGCAGTACGGCGAAAACTCCGAGGCGCTTTACCTGTCCTCGAGCTTTGTGCAGCCTGACAGCGAAACCGCTGCGCGTCGTTTCGCTGGCGAGGAGGATGGCTATATCTATTCTCGGTTTACCAACCCTACAGTGGCCAGCATGGAAATGCGCTTGGCCGCACTTGAGGGCTCGCAAGCCTGTGTGGGTACCGCCAGCGGCATGGCTGCGGTGTTGTTGCTTTGCATGTCACTGCTCAAAAGTGGCGACCATGTGGTGTGCTCGCATTCGGTGTTTGGGTCCACGCACAAGTTACTCAGCACAGAGTTTGCCAAGTTTGGCGTCCAAACCACTTTTGTGTCGCAAACCGATTTGTCCGAATGGGCCAAAGCCATTCAACCTAATACCCGATTGCTGTTTGCTGAAACACCTACCAATCCGCTGACCGAGGTCTGTGACATCGCAGCGTTGTCTCAAATTGCCCGCAAAGCGGGCGCTGTACTGGCTGTTGACAACTGTTTTTGCACCCCTGCTTTGCAAACCCCCATCTCTTTGGGCGCTGATGTGGTGGTGCATTCCGGCACGAAATACCTTGATGGTCAGGGCAGGGTGGTTGCTGGCGCTTTGTGTGCCAGTCAGGCCATGGTGAAAGAGAAATTCATTCCTGTGATGCGCAGTGCCGGCATGAGTTTGTCACCTTTCAATGCATGGGTGGTGTTGAAAGGTTTGGAAACTTTGTCGCT
>CALPPP020000224.1 GCA_943325485.2 Rickettsia typhi | reverse complement strand
TGGTGTCGTTTGTTTTAAAAAGCGCCGATATCACCCTGATTTCACAAGATTTGCAAACCCGTTTGGGTGACACCCCTGATTTTTTTGACAACGACCCAGTCCTTGTCGATTTGCAGCACTTAGACGACCAAGCTGGACCGCTTGACTTACCCGTTTTGCTGCAACTCTTGCGCAGCTTTCGCATGAACCCTGTGGCTTTGCGCCCCCTCAACCCTGCGCATGAAGCAGCTGCCACCTTGGCAGGTTTGTTTTTGACCAGCGAAGCGCGAACCTTGCCCGCCTCACCCACCACACACGAGGTAGTCCGTGAAGTGGAAGTGGTGCGTGAAGTGGTGCGTGAAGTTGCTGCAAGCAGCACCGCCATGGTGATCGACAAACCTTTGCGCTCAGGGCAGCATGTGTATGCCAAGGGGCGGGATTTGGTGGTGTTGGCCATGGTCAACCCAGGTGCGGAGATCATGGCCGATGGGCATATCCATGTGTATGCGCCCTTGCGTGGCAAGGCGATTGCAGGAGCCAAAGGGGACACCTCTGCGCGTATTTTTACCCACAGCTTAGAAGCCGAGTTGCTCTCTATTGCAGGGGTTTACCGCACCAGCGACGCCCCCTTACCCAAAGAGGTCGCTGGGAAAGCGGCCCAAGTCTGGTTGGTCGGCGATAAGCTGGTGATGCTTGCCTTGTAAACTCTTTACTTCACTGCTTTTGGCAAAACTGTCAACACCAGTGCTTTCAATCAATCAAGGATTTGTTTAGATGACGAAAATTGTCGTGGTGACTTCGGGCAAAGGCGGCGTGGGCAAGACCACCACCAGTGCCAGCTTTGCATCTGGTTTGGCTCTGCGTGGGCAAAAAACCGTGGTGATCGACTTTGATGTGGGCTTGCGTAACCTGGACCTCATCATGGGTTGCGAGCGCCGTGTGGTGTACGACTTTGTCAACGTCATCAATGGCGAAGCCACCTTGAACCAAGCGCTGATCAAAGACAAGCATTCCGACAACTTATATGTATTGGCGGCGTCGCAAACCCGTGACAAAGAAGCCTTGACCCAAGAGGGTGTGCAACGTGTTTTGCAAGAACTCACCGGCATGGGCTTTGACTTCATCGTGTGCGACTCGCCTGCAGGCATTGAAACCGGCGCCATGATGGCCATGCACTTTGCCGATGAAGCCTTGGTGGTGACCAACCCCGAGGTGTCATCGGTGCGCGACTCTGACCGCATTTTGGGCATGCTGAGCAGCCGCACATTGCGCGCCATCGAAGGCCAAGAGCCCATCAAAGAACATTTGCTGATCACCCGTTACAACCCCAACCGCGTTTTGGAAGGTCAAATGCTGTCTTTGGATGACATCCAAGATATTTTGCGCATTCCCCTGCTTGGCGTCATCCCTGAATCTGAGGATGTATTGCAAGCCTCTAACCAAGGTTTGCCTGCGGTTTTGCTGGAAAAAAGCGATGTGGCCGAAGCCTACAAAGACGTCATCGAACGCTTTTTAGGCAAAGACGTTCCTATGCGCTTTACCGAAGCCGTCAAACCCGGCTTGCTGCAACGCGTGTTTGGGCGGAGATAAGCCCATGTCGTTCTTGTCTTTCCTGATTGGCGAAAAGAAAAAAACCGCCAGCGTCGCCAAAGAGCGTTTGCAAATCATTTTGGCGCATGAGCGATCGGGCCGCACAGCCCATCAGCCCGATTATTTGCCCGACCTGCAACGCGACTTGATCGCGGTTTTGTCTAAATATGTGAATATCAATCCCAACGACATCAAGGTCAACTTGGAACGCCAAGACAACCTTGAAGTGCTGGAAGTGAAAATCGAGTTACCCGACGCGCGTTAAACCCCGTTATTTGGGGAGCTTGCCACCGCTTTTCAGGCATTCATCCACGGTTTTGAACTCGGTGAATTTCTTGGTGCGCTCGTAGCTGGGGCTTTTGGCATCGTGGCAAATACCGCTGTCCGATTTTTTCACCATGGGTGCAGCGGGCGCGGCAGCAGCCGGTTGGCCTGCAGGTAATTTGCCACCACTTTTCACACACTCGTCAACCGTTGCAAACGGCGTGAACTTCTTGGTGTTGCCATATGAGGGGGAGCCTTTTTCATGGCAAATGCCAGAGTCGGACTTCTTGACGGAGGGCTCAGCAGCGGCCTCCTTTTTGTCTGCTGCCGACGACAGACTGCCTACCAAAGCCAATGCAGCGAAAGACACACACAAAATTTTATTCAACATGGATAATCTCCGATTTCAATGGAATCATCTTACTCAAGTATTTTGACTTCGCCAGAACCTGATGCAAGCCACTGTTTTTGTCAACCCACAACCCAAGAAGTTAGGTTTGTACTGTGCTTCAAAGCTTGAATATTTTGGTGGTCGAAGACGACCTTTCTTTCCAGGCCAGTTTGGTCGATGTATTGTGCAAGTTTGGTCACCTTGCAACGGGCATAGATTCCGCAGAGGCTTTTGACGAAGAGGCGCAAGACCACAACATAGATTTGGTCATCGTCGATGTCAACTTGCCTGGCGAAGATGGATTTTCATTGGTCCGACGCCTTCGCGGGGTTCAAGCGTCATTGGGCATCATCATCTTATCGGCACAAACCGATGCAGCAGACAAAGTGACCGGCTACGAATCTGGTGCAGATATGTACCTCACCAAACCCGTGGGGGTGGAAGAACTCCTGGCAGCTGTTAACGCCTTGGCACGGCGCTTGGGTGCTGGCGTTCATACCGACAGGTCTGTGGACGAGGAGCCAGAGGCCATAGCGCTGCATACGGCAAACAGCAGCATCACTGGCAGCAAAGGCAATGCAAAACTGACCTCCACCGAATTCACCCTCTTGATGGCCTTGGCCAGAGCCAAGGGCAAATCCTTGGAGCTGTGGCAAATCTACGACGTTTTAGGCAAAGATGAACAAACTCTTCAAAAGTCTGCTTTAGAGGCTCAACTATATCGATTACGAAAAAAATTATCAGATTGCGGTGCTGGTAATCAGGCACTTCGGTCCTTACGGCTTAAGGGATACCGGCTTTATTGCCCAATTTATATCAAATAGTTTAGGGTCAAACTTAAGAACTTACATTAACTTTATGCCCTTAATTTATCAGTTTAAATCAGCTTTCTTGTGGGCTTTCTTTTAGCATTCGCGTCCTTTTGCAAAAATTGATTCTCATGAGAAACGATACTGATCCAAACTTGAGTGCCAAGCTGTTGCAGGTCATTTGCCAGCTGCATGAGTGGGAAAACAAGCACCTCGATGTGGCCACCACCCAAGCGGGACGCTATCTGTACCT
>CALPPP020000223.1 GCA_943325485.2 Rickettsia typhi | reverse complement strand
GGAGTCGGGCAAGTCGGGGACAGACGACTTCAACATCGACAAGCTGCGTTACCACCGCATCATCATCATGACCGATGCCGACGTGGACGGCGCGCACATCCGCACCTTGTTGCTGACCTTCTTCTACCGCCAAATGCCCGAGCTGGTCGAGCGTGGCCACATCTACATTGCGCAACCGCCTTTGTACAAAGTGAAGGTGGGCAAGGAAGAGCAGTATTTGAAAGATCAGTTGGCTTTGGACCTCTTTTTGTTGAAGGTTGCATTGAAGGATGCCAGTTTGCAAACGGGCGGCAACAACCCTCAAACACTTGCTGGGGACACCTTGGCAGAGTTGGCACGCAAGCACCAAGTGGCCGAGGCCGTGATTGCCCGTTTGAGCAGCATCATGGACGCGGAGGCTTTGCGTGGCATGGCCGATGGGGTGGCTTTGAACTTAGACAGCTTGGACCAAGCACAGGCTTCTGCTGCAGCCCTGCAAATCAAGTTGCGAGAACTCGGCAGCGGCTCTGAAGTGGCCGCAGAGTTTGATGTGCGAACTGACAAACCCATTCTTCGCTTAAGCCGCCATCACCACGGCAATGTGAAGAGCAGCGTCATCACCCAAGACTTTGTGCATGGCGCGGACTACGCGGCTTTGGCTGAAGCAGCGTCCACTTTCCGCGATTTGATTGGCGAGGGTGCTCGCATTGAACGCGGTGATGGCGAGCGGCGCAAGGAAGAAAAGATCAGCGATTTCCGGCAAGCCATGAAGTGGTTGATTGGACAAGCAGAAAACGCCACTTCTCGCCAACGCTACAAAGGTTTGGGTGAGATGAACCCCGCGCAGCTGTGGGAAACCACCATGGACCCCACCGTGCGTCGCTTGTTGCGTGTGCAAATTGACGACGCGATTGAGGCCGATCGTGTGTTCACCATGTTGATGGGTGACGAGGTGGAGCCTCGTCGCATCTTTATCGAAACCAACGCGCTGCGTGCAGGCAATATCGACGTTTAAACGCTGGCCACTCTCACGCCTGTCAAGTTTTGTTGAGCGATGCTGTCGGCGACATGGCCCGCTTTCAGTTGGTCATCTATAAAGGCCTGTAAGCCTTCTTTCACGTCTTCACTGTGTTTGGGGTGGCAGCCCATGGCTTGAGGGATGGCCATGAAGGGAGGCGTCACCAAAGCCCACTCAGGGTGCGCTTGAACCTCCTCATTCAAGGTTTGTTGCAAACCAGCCGCAACCTCATAGCCTTGATCGGCAAAAAGAGGGACAACGTCCGGCGTCGATGCAGCGCGGATGATGCTTGCGTGTTGCACATGTCGGCTTAAAAACAAATCATAGGCACTGCCTGCACCCACCACGATCCGAACCCCTGCACGGTCTATGTCTTGCAAGCTGCGTAAACCGGATGTTTTGCGGGTCAAGTAGCAGGCGTCGATATAGACATAGGCGCGTGTGAAGTGAACGTCTTTGGCCCGTTCGGGGTCGATGGCAAAAAACCCTATGTCTGCTTGTTTGTTGGCCACGGCGGCGACGGAGGCTTTGGCTGTGTTGACAAGCACCGTGTGCAGTTGAAGTTTGTGCGTGTGTGCCAAGCGCTCTGCAAGCATCACGCTGATGCCCCGCAGTTCATGGGTGTGCGGATCCTGCTGAGCCAGCAAGGCGTTGCCGGTGTTGATGCAGACACGCAATATGCCGCTGGGGGCGAGTTCCTGAATCCAAGACATAAGTTGCCGTCAAATGAAGTTCTTGCATGCGCATTGTGTCATTGAAGGTCGGCGCATAAAATCGTCGGTTTTCTTCCAAAGGATTTATGGTTTACCCAGACAGTTTTGATGTGTTGGTGGTGGGTGGTGGACACGCAGGTACCGAGGCGGCCTTGGCTGCTGCTCGCATGGGTTGCCGCACCTTGCTGCTCACCCACAACATCGAAACCTTGGGACAGATGAGTTGCAACCCGTCCATCGGCGGCATTGGCAAGGGCCACTTGGTGAAAGAGCTGGACGCCATGGGTGGCGCCATGGCCTTGGCGACCGACATGGCAGGAATTCAGTTTCGCATTTTGAACCGCTCCAAAGGCCCGGCGGTTCGCGCCACCCGCGCCCAAGCTGACCGCGTTCTTTATAAAGCGGCGATACGCCGCCGCTTGGAAACGCAGCCTAATTTGTGGCTTTTTCAACAAGCGGTGGATGACCTGATGTTGGAAGGTTCAAGGGTGGTGGGCGCTATCACGCAAGTTGGTATACGCTTTCGCGCCAAAACTGTGGTTTTAACCGCAGGCACCTTTTTGGATGGAAAAATCCATGTGGGCTTGGATAACTATGCGGCGGGTCGAGCAGGTGACCCGCCCGCTGGACGACTTTCGGCCCGATTGAAAGAACTTCGCTTGCCACAAGGGCGTTTGAAAACGGGCACCCCGCCCCGCATTGATGGGCGCAGCATCGATTTTTCCAAATGCAGCGAACAAGCGGGTGACGGCATGCTCGGTGGAGAGTCGCCATTGATGCCCGTCTTCAGTTTCATGGGCCGCACTGACATGCACCCCGAACAGCGTGCTTGTTGGATCACCCACACCAATGAGCGTACCCATGACATCATTCGCTCGGGCTTTGACAGAAGCCCGATGTTCACCGGCAAGATCGATGGTGTTGGGCCACGCTATTGCCCGAGCGTAGAAGACAAGGTCAACCGATTTGCTGACAAGGTCAGCCACCAAATTTTCCTAGAACCCGAGGGGCTCACCACCGACGAGTATTACCCTAACGGCATTTCTACCAGCCTTCCGTTTGATGTTCAACTCTCGCTGGTGCGCTCGATTTCGGGTCTTGAAAATGCCCATATTTTGCGCCCCGGTTATGCGATTGAGTATGACTTTTTTGACCCGCGTGAACTCAAGCGCAGCTTTGAAACCAAGGCGATCGAGGGCTTGTTTTTTGCTGGTCAAATCAACGGAACCACGGGTTATGAGGAGGCGGCAGCGCAAGGCTTGTATGCTGGCGCGAACGCTGCATTGCAATGCAAGGGCTTGCCCGCTTGGACGCCTGGGCGTGATGAGGCCTACTTAGGCGTATTGGTCGATGACTTGGTAAACCAAGGCGTGGTCGAGCCTTACCGCATGTTCACCAGTCGCGCAGAGTACCGCCTTAAATTAAGGGAAGACAACGCAGACATGCGCCTGACCGAGGCTGGGCGCAACATGGGTTTGGTGGGTGACGATCAGTGGGATAAATTCAACAAGAAGCGTGATGCGGTTTCACGTGAAACACAGCGCCTGCGGTCTTTGTGGGTCAGCCCGGCCAACCTTGC
>CALPPP020000222.1 GCA_943325485.2 Rickettsia typhi | reverse complement strand
GTTGCTGGCGCGTTCTTTGCACGAACAATCAGACAGGTTGGGGGGCAGTTTTGTACCTATAAATTGCTCAGCCATTCCCAAAGAGTTATTGGAAAGTGAACTCTTTGGTCACCGCAAAGGCTCTTTCACCGGCGCAGTGGCCGACCGCATGGGCCGCTTCGAGCTGGCCCACGGCGGCACCATCTTTTTGGATGAAATTGGCGATATGTCGCTGGACATGCAGGTGAAGTTGCTGCGTGTGCTGCAAGAGCGGGTGATTGACCCCGTGGGGTCGACACGGCAAATTCCCATCGATGTTCGTGTCATTGCCGCCACACACCGCGATTTAGAAGCAGAAATTCAAGCAGGACGCTTCAGAGAAGATTTGTACTATCGTCTTAATGTGCTGCCTGTGGTCACCCCTCCGCTGCGTGAACGTCCCCAAGACATCCCCGAATTGCTGAATTTTTACGCTGCACGCTACAAAGCACCGCAGTCCGCTGCGATTTGCTTCAACCCCGCATTTTTAGACGCCTTGGTCAACTACGCGTGGCCGGGCAATGTGCGCGAACTCACCAATTTGATGGACCGCTTCAGTACTTTGTACGCCGGTCAAGAGTTGGACATTCGTTCGATTCCACCTAGCTTGCTGCCCAAGGGCTTGGTGCCAGTGCAAGAACGCATGTTGGTGGAAATGGGGCCTTGCGTGTCGCAAGACATGACGCCGCCACCCGAAGTGTTGGCGGAAATGGGTGAGTTGTCGATGGTGGACCAACCCGAGCCACAAGACAACGAGATTGAAAGCATCATCATGTTGGCGCAAGGCATGCCGCATTTGCCACCCGAAGGCATGTCGCTCAAAGACCGCTTGGCCGAAATAGAGCGCAACATCATCGAACAAGCTTTGGAGCGCTCCCAAGGCAATGTCTCGCGCACCGCCAAACTCTTAAACCTTCAGCGCACCACCTTGATCGAGAAGATCAACAAATACGACCTGCGAACCGCCTAAGGTTTATTTAGGGTCTTGGTTGAGCACGGTGATGCTCATGCGTCGGTTACGTGGATCGAACTTGTCCTTAGGGTTGAAGGGGTCGGTATCGGCCACACCCTCGATGCGTTTAAAGCGCTCTTCCTTGATGCCTTTTTTCTGCAAAATTTGACGCGTGGCCTCGGCACGATCTGCCGACAGCGACCAGTTGTTTTTGCCTTCAGGGTTTTGGAAGGGGACCGCATCAGTATGACCGCGGATGGCCACCTTGTTGGGCATATCACCCAATGAGGCCGCCACCTCGGCAATCAGGGCCGCTGCCTTGCCTTGCATGCCCACGCCGCCGCTTGGGAACATGGCAAAGTCGGCGTTGTCGATGATCTCAATGCGCAAACCGTCTTTGTCGCGACTGATCGCCACTTTGTCTTTCAAGCTTTCGAACTTTTTGTTTTCCGACAATTTCTCTTTGAGCTCTTGTTCAAGCTTTTCAAAGTTTTCCTTGTCTTCTTGTTCAGCCGCGGCTTTGCGCTCGGCTTTGCTCATTTTTTCAGGGTCAGAACCGCCCTCGCCTTGACCGCCTGCGCCAGCGCCTAGGCCCTCACCTTTGCCGCCTTTGGACGGGTCTTTGGCTTCGTTTTCGTTTTCAGGACCGGGGTCTGTTTCGGGGTTGGGGCCACCCTCGGACCTGGGCGTCAAGCGCTCGAGCAAGCCGGTTTGGCGTGAACCATAAGGAAAGGCATCGGGGTCAATAATGGAGCGGCCGCCCAAGACACCGTTGGAGCCAGCCAATTGACCCACAGGCGTCAAGCTGTGTGAGGTAGGTTTGAAATAGTCGGCAATGCTTTTGCGTTGGTCGGCGTTGGAGGCACCCAGCAACCACATCAACAAAAAGAACGCCATCATGGCGGTCATCATGTCGGCCAGCGCAATCTTCCAAGCGCCGCCGTGGGCACCGCCATGGCCATCTTCAATCTTCTTGATGATGATGACGGGCGCCAGCGCCTCGCCACCCGGGGCCGCTGCAGGCGCCTCGGGCGCGGCCTCGGCAGGCGCATCTGCGTCTACTTCGGCTTCGGCGACAGCTGCATCAGCCATGGTTATTTACCTCGCATGCCGTCAAAGATTTCTCCAAACGACGGTTTATTGTGGCTGTTGATGACCGACCTGGCAGCTTCAATCACGAGAGGCATGGGGTGGCCATGCAAATTGGCAACGATGAGTTGTTGTACGCATTTGTAAATTTCATTGTCTTCTTCAATCACCTGCGCGATACGCACCGAGAATGGACCGGCGACACCGTAAGCCAACAACACACCCATGAAGGTACCCACCAGCGCAGAACCAATCAAGGCACCCAGCACAGGCGGGGGTTGGTCAATCGCGCCCATGGTTTTCACCACACCCAACACACAGGCCACAATGCCCAAAGCAGGCAAGGCGCCTTCCATGGCCGCCCAAAAACCGGCGTTGGCCATCTCGTGGTGGTGGTGGTTTTTAATGGAAGCGGTCATCACGTCTTCAACTGCGTAAGGGCTTAAGTTACCCGAGGACACCACCATCAAGCGAATGGTGTCACAAATCAATCCCATCAAAGCATGGTCTTGCAGCATCGGTGGGTATTCCGCAAATATCGCGCTGGACTCGGGGTTTTCAATGTGCGGCTCTAGCGCCACAGCACCCTCGGCTTTGAGGGTTTTCAGTATTTTGGAAACCACCAAAATCACGGACAAATAATCGTCCTTGTGGTACTTGGGGCCTTTGAATACTTTACCCACAGCGCTGAAACCCGAACCTACCGCGGCACCACTGTTACTGATCATGGCGGCAGCGACCGCCGCGCCAAAAATTTGGGCAAATTCCCAAGGCGCAGCCTTGATCACCGGCGTCATATCGCCACCGTGGGCAACGAACACGCCGAACACGGCGATCATCAAAACGACTAAACCTACTGCTGCCATTGCAAGCTCCAAGTGTTAAAGCATGCTGACGCAAATGCGCCAACATGCCTCGCCAAACTACCCCTAGATTAACTGATAAATTTGTCGATTTAAGACGACAGAATTTTCAATTAATAAATTCGCGGCTGGGGGTAGCACGCGGGATCAACGCAGGCACGGATTCCCATGCGCTGCGAATTTCAGTCATCAGGCCATGGATTTCATCCAAAGCCGCCAAATCATTGCGTGCGTTCACATGCAGCAAACGACGCGTGATGTAGTTATAAAGTTCGTTCAAATTGCCAGCGAGTTCGCCACCTTTGTCAAAGTCCAAGACGCCTTGCAGGCCCAACACAATGCGGCTGGCGCGGGCAATCGATTTGCCTT
>CALPPP020000221.1 GCA_943325485.2 Rickettsia typhi | reverse complement strand
TCCAACCCCTTTGACCGGCTCTTTCCCATGCCTGCCGATGGGCGCGACCTCAACCCTTTGCTGCAAGACCCTGGCTTGGTGATTCACCCGCCCATGCTCTACATGGGCTATGTGGGCATGTCGGTCACGTTTGCCTTTTCTATTGCTGCCTTGTTGTCTGGTCGACTTGACGCCGCATGGGCACGCTGGTCACGACCTTGGACCGTCATCGCGTGGGCATTTCTCACCTTTGGGATTGGCTTGGGTTCATGGTGGGCGTACTACGAGTTGGGCTGGGGTGGTTGGTGGTTTTGGGACCCTGTCGAAAACGCGTCCCTCATGCCTTGGTTGGTGGGTACCGCGCTTATTCATTCCTTGATGGTCACTGAAAAGCGTGGCAGCTTCAAAGCATGGACCGTGCTCTTGGCCATTGCAGCTTTTTCGCTGTCGTTGCTGGGCACTTTCTTGGTTCGCTCGGGCGTGCTGACTTCGGTGCATGCGTTTGCGTCAGACCCTTCGCGAGGTATTTTTATTCTGATCTTTTTGGCGGTGGTGGTGGGCGCTTCGCTCACCCTGTTTGCTTGGCGAGCGCCTGCGGTCACCTTGGGCGGCACCATGGGCTTGGTCTCGCGAGAGTCTTTCTTGTTGCTCAACAGCGTCTTGCTGGTGGTGGCCACTGGCGCGGTCTTGCTTGGCACCTTGTACCCGCTGATCATCGATGCTTTGAACATGGGCAAGCTGTCGGTGGGGCCGCCGTACTTCAATCTGGTGTTTGCGCCTCTCATGGTGCCGCTGCTGTTTGTGCTGGTGCCAGGGACGGTCGCGCACTGGCGCGAAGCGCGTATGAGCGAGGTGTTTTGGCGTTTGCGTTTTGTCGGTGGCGCAGCTTTGTTGTTGGCCATCGTGCTGCCTTTTGTGCTGGGCAATTGGTCGGCAGGCACCATGTTGGGCGTTTTTCTGGGCATGTGGGTGGGCCTGGGCAGCTTGCAACATGTGGTGGAGCGCTTGCGCAAACCTGGGCGCATTGGGGGCTCGTTTTGGGGCATGCATTTAGCCCACTTTGGCATGGCTGTTCTGGTGCTGGGCATCACCGGTGTGAAGTCCTACGAAGTTGAGCGCGATGTGCGCATGGCCATGGGTGACACCGTCACCATCTCGCCCTATACCTTTCGCTTGGTGGGCATGCAAGATGTGATGGGGCCCAATTACAAAGCGCTGCAAGCCAAAGTCGAGGTGCTGAAAAACGACCAAGTCATCGAAATTTTGTATCCCCAAAAGCGCCGTTACTTTTCTACTGCCATGCCCATGACCGAAGCTGCTATCGACACAGGGCCGTTGCGCGATTTGTATGTGTCATTGGGTGACCCTGTGGCGGGAGACACACCTTCTTGGAGCATGCGGGTTTATTACAAGCCTTTTGTGCCATGGTTGTGGGCAGGCGTGCTGTTCATGGTCTTTGGGGGAATGCTGGCCGCCTTAGACCGGCGCTATCGCCGCAACACCAACCAACAGTCTGTTCGCACAGCTTCCGAGGCTTTGTCAGGCTCTGCATGAAAAAGTTTTTGCTCCCATTGGCGTTGTTCGCCGTTTTGGTGGTGTTTTTGGGTGTGGGTTTAAAGCGCGATCCGCGTGAAATTCCTTCCCCCTTGGTGGGCAAACCAGCGCCCATGTTCAGCTTGCCCACCCTGAGTGGCGACAAGCCCTTCAGCCCTGTCGATATGAAGGGTCAGGTGTGGATCTTCAATGTTTGGGCAACATGGTGTGTGGCTTGCCGTGAAGAGCATCCTTTGCTCGTGCAGTTTGCCAAAACACAACGCATCCCCATCGTCGGTTTAAGTTACAAAGAGTTGCAAGGCAGCGAGGCCGCTAAAACACCTCTGTCCGATGCTGACAAACTGCAACTCGCCCGTGAGCGCAGCCTGAAGTTTTTACAAAAAGCGGGTGACCCCTACAAGTTGTCGGTGATGGATTTAGACGGAAGTGTGGGTATTGACTACGGTGTTTATGGTGTACCCGAGACCTACCTGATCGATAAAGAAGGCATCATCCGGTACAAGCGCGTTGGCCCAGTCACCCCCGAAATTTTGATTGAAACCATTCTTCCCATGATTCAACAGCTGGACAAACCCGCATGAAACACGCACTGCTTGTGGCAAGCTTCAGTGCCATGTCCTGGTTGGTACAGGCAGGGGAAGCCCAACCCATGGCGCAAGACCCCCAAGTCGAAGCCCGCTTGGTGGTGATTGCCGAAGAGTTGCGCTGTTTGGTATGCCAAAACGAGTCCTTGTCCTCGTCTCATGCCGAATTGGCCGAGGACCTTCGTCGTGAGGTTCGCAAACTCATCAAAGATGGCAAAACCGATCCGGAAATCAAAACCTATTTGGTCGAACGCTATGGCGACTTTGTGCTCTACAAGCCCCCCCTCAAGCCCTTGACATGGCCATTGTGGTTCGGGCCTTTTCTACTGTTTGTATTGGCCGTTGGTGGTTTGTGGCGCTATTTACGCTTGCGCCGACAAATCACGCATCAACACCTTGACGCTTCTCAGCGTGCACAGGCAGAACAACTTTTGAAAGATTGAATGAACTCGGTTCAATGGTTTTTGATTTGGGCGGTACTCATGTGTGTCGCCGTGCTTTTGGTCTTTGCGTGGAGTTTGCGCCGCGCATCGCTGGTAGGTTTGCCGGTCAGTGAACATGAAAATGTGTTGTCCCAGGTGGCGGTTTACCGTGAACACTTGGCCGAGTTGCAACACGAACTGGCGCAAGGCACCCTTGACCAAGCTGGCTTTGATGCCTCCCACGAAGAATTAACCCAGCGTTTACTGGAAGATACCCCGAAGAAAACCGCCTCTGCGCCGCTGGCCATGCCGCACTGGCGTGGCTTGGTGGCAGGTTTGGCCTTGGCCATTCCCTTGATGTCATTTGGCATGTATTTTTGGGTGGGAACCCCTGTCGGTATCGATCCCCTGCTGGCCAACCAAGTGGGTGGTGAAGAGCAAATTTCCAGTGAAAAACTCCAAGCCATGTCCGATCAATTGCGCCAACGCTTGGCCGAAAACCCCAACAATGCCGAAGGCTGGGTGATGCTTGGGCGTATCGAGCGCGCTTTGGGGCGTTTTGAGCCAGCTGATGAGGCGTTTAAAAAATCGCTTTCGCTGGCTGCCAACGATGATGTGAGCATTGAACGCGCCGAGGTGTTGGCGCAAAAAAACCAAGGCAATTTTGAGGGTGAGCCATGGCGCATCATCCAAGGTGTGCTCAAAGCCGACCCCGAGCATGGCAATGCCTTGTTGCTGGCCGGCAGTGCTGCATT
>CALPPP020000220.1 GCA_943325485.2 Rickettsia typhi | reverse complement strand
TTGCGGTATTTACGGCGCGCTGGTTGCAGCATGCTTATTCTCCTTTGCCGTCCGCAGCCGTGCCAGTGGATGCGGGCGCGGCTACCTTGCGGACGCGCTTGACGGTGGTTTTGGGAGCATCGGTGGCTTCAGCGGGTTTATCGCTGCCATCCGCCGGTGCGGCATTGGAGCCTGCAGGGCGACGAGCGCCAGTGCGAGCGGGTGGACGGTCGCCGCCAGCGGGGCGAGCGTCACGGCGAGGACCGCGTGGGCGGCGCTCGTCTTCTGTACGGGGTTCTTGTGCAGCAGGTGCGTCGTTGCGGCCCAAGGTGTCACCCTTGTAAACCCAAACCTTCACGCCAATGATGCCGTAGGTTGTTTTGGCTTCAGAGGTCGCATAGTCAATGTCGGCACGCAAGGTGTGAAGGGGTACGCGACCTTCGCGGTACCACTCGGTACGCGCGATTTCGATGCCGTTCAAACGACCAGCCGACATGATCTTGATCCCTTGGGCACCCAAACGCATGGCGTTTTGCATGGCGCGTTTCATGGCGCGGCGGAACATGATGCGTTTTTCAAGCTGCTGGGTGATGCTGTCAGCAATCAACTGTGCATCGATTTCGGGCTTGCGCACCTCTTCGATGTTGACCGCAACGGGCACGCCCAAACGAGCAGCCAGTTCTTTTTTAAGGTTTTCAATGTCTTCGCCTTTTTTACCGATGACCACGCCAGGACGTGCGGAAAAAATGGTGATGCGGGCATTTTTGGCTGGACGCTCAATCAAAATGCGTGAGACTGCAGCACTTTTGAGTTTGACCTTGAGGTACTCACGCACCTTGATGTCCTCGGCCAGCATGCCAGCGAAGTCTTTGTTGCTTGCGTACCAGCGACTGGCCCAGTTACGGCTGACCGACAGGCGAAAACCGGTGGGGTGGATTTTTTGTCCCATATTTTCCTAGACCTTTCAGTTGCCAACCGTCACATACACATGGCATGTGGGCTTGCTGATGCTGTTGCCGCGGCCTTTGGCACGAGCGGTGAAACGCTTGAGGGTTGCGCCTTGCTCCACGTAAATGGTTTTGACGCGCAACTCATCGATATCAGCACCATCGTTGTGCTCTGCATTGGCGATGGCTGACTCGAGCACTTTTTTAACAATGCCCGCTGCTTTTTTCTGTGTGAAGGTCAGGATGTTTAAAGCCTGGTCCACTTTTTTGCCGCGAATCAAGTCTGCTACCAATCGGCCTTTGTCGACCGATAAGCGCACACCTCGCAGGACTGCACGTGTTTCCATAGCTGCTCCTTACTTCTTCTGGACTTTTTTGTCCGCTGGATGGCCTTTGAAGGTACGCGTCAAGGCAAATTCGCCCAACTTGTGACCCACCATCTGATCGGTGATATAGACCGGCACGTGTTGCTTGCCGTTGTGAACCGCGATGGTCAAGCCGATGAAGTCGGGCAGAACCATAGAGCGGCGTGACCATGTTTTGATTGGCTTTTTGTCTTTGGTGGCAACGGCTTTTTCAGCCTTGACCAACAAGTGGTGATCGACAAAGGGGCCTTTTTTGAGAGAGCGTGTCATGTGTTAACCCTTATTTCTTGCGACGCGAGACGATCATGACTTGCGTGCGCTTGTTGTTGCGGGTGCGGTAGCCTTTGGTCAAATTGCCCCAAGGGTCAACCGCTGCACGGCCTTCGCCGGTACGACCTTCGCCGCCACCGTGTGGGTGATCGATAGGGTTCATGGCAACACCGCGAACGGTTGGGCGAATACCCATCCAACGCTTGACACCGGCCTTGCCCAATTGACGCAAGCTGTGTTCTTCGTTAGCGACTTCGCCGATGGTTGCACGGCATTCAATGTGAATTTTGCGAACCTCACCCGAGCGCATACGTACCTGAGCGTAAGTACCTTCACGCGCCAACAAAGTGGCTGAAGTACCCGCAGAACGCGCAATTTGTGCACCTTTGCCAGGACGCAACTCGATGCAGTGGATGGTGGAACCCACAGGAATGTTGCGAATGGGCAAAGTGTTGCCAGCACGGATAGGAGCTTCTGATCCGCTTTGGATCGTGGCACCGACCTCTAAACCTCGAGGCGCAATGATGTAAGCACGTTCGCCGTCGGCATAGCACACCAATGCGATGTGAGCGGTGCGGTTGGGGTCATATTCAATGCGCTCAACTTTGGCTGGAATGCCATCTTTGGAGCGACGGAAATCGACAACGCGGTAGTGATGCTTGTGTCCACCGCCTTTGTGGCGTGTGGTGATGTGGCCATTGTTGTTGCGACCCGCTTTTTGGAATTGCGGTTCAAGCAAAGGCGCATAAGCAGGGCCTTTGAACAAATGGTCACGTGTGACTTTCACCACGGCACGTTGGCCAGGTGAAGTGGGTTTCATTTTGACGACTGCCATGGTTAAGCCACCTCTCCTGACAAGTTGAGTTCTTGACCGGGCTTGAGCGTCACATAGGCTTTGCGCACATTGTCGCGCCGACCCACAGATTTGCCAAAGCGTTTGGTCTTGCCTTTGGTGTTGACCACTGACACGCCTTTGACTTCGACCTTGAACATCAATTCCACTGCGGCTTTGATTTCAGGCTTGGTTGCGTTTTGCAAGACCTTGAATGTCACTGCGTTAGATTTTTCAGCCACCATGGTGGCTTTTTCAGACACGATGGGCGCTAAAAGCACAGCCATCAAACGCCCCTCATCATATTTAGTTGTGCTCATGCGAACATCTCCTTGAGCTTGTCGATCGCACCTTTGGTGACCAATACCTTTTTGTAGTGGACCAAAGAAACAGGATCGGCATAACGCGGCTCAACGACCAACACATTGGCCAAATTGCGCGACGCAAAGTACAAGTTGTCGTCCACCTCTTCGGAGATGACCAGCACGGATTGCAAGTTCATGGCTTTGAGTTTGGCAGCCAACAGTTTGGTTTTGGGCGCTTCGATCTTGATGGAATCGACCACGGCCAAACGGCCTTCACGTACCAACTGAGAGAAGATGGACGCCATGCCAGCGCGGTACATCTTCTTGTTGATTTTTTGGGTGAAGTTTTCTTCGGGGCTGTTGGGGAAAGCGCGACCGCCTCCACGCCAAATGGGAGAAGACGTCATACCAGCGCGGGCGCGGCCCGTGCCTTTTTGTTTGAACGGCTTTTTGGTTGAGTGCTTGACTTGTTCGCGGTCTTTCTGGGCACGGGTGCCTTGACGCGCATTGGCTTGGTAAGCCACCACGATTTGGTGAATCAAGTCTTCGTTGTAATCGCGACCAAACAGGGTTTCGGGCGCGTCAAATTTAGAAGCGGCTTG
>CALPPP020000219.1 GCA_943325485.2 Rickettsia typhi | reverse complement strand
GCATGGCCATCATCTCGGCCATTTCTTGTGGGCTGACATCTTTCACCGCGTCCTCGGGTGACAGCAAAGGACCGACACGCCCACGGTTGCGGTCCATGCGCCAGCGAGCGCGGCTTTGGAATTGAAACCACGCTTCGTCTTCGCTG
Organism: Rickettsia typhi; assembly: GCA_943325485.2. Taxonomy (GTDB): domain Bacteria; phylum Pseudomonadota; class Gammaproteobacteria; order Burkholderiales; family Burkholderiaceae_C; genus Limnohabitans. The sequence continues at coordinate 3,155 of CALPPP020000219.1, read as the reverse complement.
TCTGCCGCCAAGGCAGACACGCAAATGGTGACTTGCGGTTTGTCCAAATAGGGGCTTGGCCTAAACTGGCTGCGGTACATCTCTAAAGCTTGTTCCACGCCCACGCCGTCGCTGAAAAAGTAGGCAAACGCATAAGGCAAGCCCAAATGCGCGGCGAGTTGGGCACCGTAGTTGGAGCTGCCCAATATCCACAAACTGGGCGAGTTAGGGCTCAGCGGCATGGCCCACACACCATGCGCGGGGTGTCCCACGGGCATGGTCTGCCCAGTGACCCACGCTTGCAACTCCACCACTTGCTGGGGGAAGCGCTCGGAGGCATAGCGATCGGGGTTGAGTAGTTGCGAGGTGCGTCCATCGCTGCCCGGCGCTCGACCCAGCCCCAAATCGATGCGACCGGGTGCCAAAGCGTCGAGCACCCGAAATTGCTCGGCCACTTTGAATGCAGAGTAATGCGGCAGCATGATGCCCGCACTGCCCAAGCGTATGCGCGTGGTACGCATGGCAATGGCCGCCAACAACACTTCGGGGGCAGTGCCAGCAATGCTGGGCAAGCTGTGATGTTCACTGACCCAAAAGCGTTCATAGCCCCAGGCCTCACAATGGGCAGCCAGTTCAACCGTATGGCGAATCGCAGCGTCTTGGGGGCGTCCTGCAGACACCACCGTCTGATCGAGCACAGAGAGCTTCACGATGCGCTCATCTCTGCTTCTTGCAAGGACCGCCACATCACTTTGCCGCTGCCGCTTTTGGGCAAGGCGTCGACAAACGCCACCAAACGAGGCGCTTTGTACACCGCCATGTTGTCGCGGCACCAAGCCAAGATGTCTTCCTCGCTGACCTGCGAGCGATGGCTCTCGCGCAACACCACCACCGCCTTGACGGTCTCGCCACGGTAGGCGTCCTTTGATGCAATGATGCAAGCTTCTTGAATGGCTGGATGGCGAAACATCAGCGCTTCCACCTCGGCTGGCCACACCTTGAAGCCCGAGGCATTGATCATGCGCTTCAATCGGTCTGTGATGAAAAAATAGCCTTGCTCGTCCACATGACCTAAGTCGCCCGAGCGGAAATACCGCTCGCCGTCCAGCAGCATAAACGCTTGCTCGGTCGCGTCGGGGCGACGCCAGTAGCCGTTAAATATTTGCGGCCCGCGCATGATGATTTCGCCTTGCTCGCCAGTAGCCACCTCTTGCAAAGTCTCGGGGTTGATCACCCGCGCATCGACGCCAATGATGGGGATGCCCAAGCACTGCTGTTTGGGGGCATCGGGCGGGTTGCTGTGCGAAGGCGCAGCGGTTTCGGTCAAGCCATAGCCTTCGATGTAGCGCAAACCGTAAAGCTCCCACAGACGTTGCGCCACCGCTTGGGGCATGGCCGCACCACCGCCGCCAATGGCCACCAAACTGGAGAGGTCGTATTGGTCAAACTTGGGGCTGCCCAATAAATCGATGACCATGGTGGGGATGTTGGTCCAGTGGGTGACGCGGTGACGCGAAATCAAACTGCCCGCATAGTCGCGGTCCCAGCGCGGCATCAGTACCACGGTGGCGCCCAAGTACATGCCACAGTGCATCACCGTCACCAAACCCGTGATGTGGAACATGGGTACCACGCACAGGCCGATGTTTTCATGCGAACCGTTGTTCCAAATCGCACCACACACGGCGTTGTGCATGACGCTGCTGTGCGGGTGCATACAACCTTTAGGCAAACCGGTGGTGCCGCTGGTGTAGGGCAGTATGGCCAAGTCAGAGGGCGTGACAGTCAATGGCGGCAGTGCCAAGGTGTTCGCCAGCACCTGCGTCCAATCATGCGACTGACCGCCTTTGAAAACAGGCAGTTCGATACCTTGCGTCAGCCACGCTTGCCAAGACAGCGGCCAAGCATCTTGGGCTTGACTTAAAGGATTAAACGCATCGCTGTAATGCGTCACCAACAAATGCTGCAAGCGCTCGCCTTCGGGCAAAGCATCGCTGGCAGCGGCCATCTCGGCAGCCACATCGGCGGTGATGATGGCGATACGCGCTTGCGCATCGGCGATGTAGTGCTCCAACTCTTTGGCGCGGTTCATGGGATTGACCGGCACCACCACCGCATTGGCCCGCAAGATGCCGAAATGCGCTGCCACCAGTTGCGGGCAGTTTTGCATGTCCAGCAAAACACGGTCGCCTTTTTGAATGCCTTTGTCGTGCAACCACGCGGCAATACGCTCGGCTTGCTGGGTGAGTTGTTGATAACTTAAGGCACTGCCTAAAAATTGGAGCGCTGTTTTGTGAGGGAAACGCTTTGCACTGAAGGCTAAGTTATCCCAGAGGGTGGTGGCAGGCGGGGTGATATGGTGGGGAACACGGGCGGGCCAGTGCTGATAGTGGGCTTTCATGGCCAACGAGCCTACCCGCGCCACCCAAGCGGCGCAAGAGGATTGCCCCTTGGTTCTGAGGCGTTTTTAGGCAGTTTGGGGTGCGTGGGTGCGGCGACGCCCACCTTGGCGCAAGCTGAACATGGCTTGGAAATAGCCACGTAGCCAGCCCATATCAATAGGTTTGCGCAGCACATGGGTGCCTTGGGGCAGTTCGCCGTAGGTGGCAATTTCTGCATCCGATAAACCAGTGATCACAATGACAGCCATTTGCGAAAACAAGGGATGGGTATGCAACTGGCGCAGCATTTCCACGCCGTCAATGCCAGGCATTCGTAAATCGGTCAGCAGCACCTGGGGTTTGAGCACCGAGATATCGAGCAAAGCTTCAATGGCGGACGCGGTGATGGTCGTGTCGAGTGACAAGTCCCATTGGTCAAAATGCATTTGAAACATGGTGCGGGTCATCTCATCGTCCTCGACCACCATGACTTTGAGACGCTTGGTGTCTTGGTAATTGGCGTTGGGCGAGAGGCTGGCGCGGTTTTGGTAGTCCCGAATCGATTGAATGGAAATGCGGCGGTGACCGCCTTGGGTTTTCCAAGCCTCGAGTTCGTTTTTTTCCACCAAGGTTTGTACGGTGCCCACCGACAGGTTGAGCAGTTTGGCGGCGTAACTGGTGCCGCAGTATTCGTCGCTTGAATCAGGTATCGCTTTATGGCTCATAAAAAACTCCACAGTAAAAGGATGCGGCACCAAGTACCACTTTTTTATCATTTTACCGTAGAATTTGCCG
>CALPPP020000218.1 GCA_943325485.2 Rickettsia typhi | reverse complement strand
GCCCGAGGCCGAGGCATTGGCTAGGTTGCCCTTGGATGCTTCAGATACGTCAGAGGTCCTTGACCCGGATTAACGTCATTGCGAAGGGCTGTCATTGCGAGCGAAGCGAAGCAATCTTCGTCATTGCGAAGGGCGAAGCCCTGAAGCAATCTAGCGTAGAGAAGCAATCTCGCGCCATGCGCCGCAGGCTCGACCTCGCCTCCATGCTTACACAACGTCGGCTACGGCCGACCTGCGACACACGCCGCTTTATTGCTTCCTTGCTTGACTAGATTGCTTCGTCGCTAGATTGCTTCGCTTCGCTCGCAATGACGCTGCGCTCGCAATGACGCGAATTTGATCAGTTAATTAAGACTGCACCGCCCTGTGAAGCGCTTCAGCGACCCATTGGTTCAGGCTTTTGCCTGCGGCTTTAGCAGCAACCATGGCTTGGCCATGAAGTTCTGGCGCAAGTCGTAAAAGTAATTTGCCAGAGGCAGGTTTTTCAGGCGATTGACCCTTCTCATCGCACTCTTGCAGGTAATCATTGATGGCTTCTTCAAATGCGGCTTTCAGTGTTTCCACCGAACTTCCTTCAAAGCTCAGGATGCTTCGTATGCCAAGTACTCGACCTACAAAAACGTCGTTCCTGTTGTCGTAATCAACCCTGGCTGTATAGCTTTTGTAGGTCATGCTGCTCATGGTTTAACTCCTGCATTTTGAAAAAATTCTCTTGCCTCTTCCACTTGGTAGCACTTGGCTTCCTTGCCAGGGTGTGGCCTGTGACAACGCCACAACTGAGTATTCAACTCCAGGCGCACTCTTGAACCGGCTCTCTCTTGCACACTCCCGCCTAAGGCAACTACCAAGCTCTCAATATCGGAAAACTTAATTGAGTTGACGGTTGGCCTTAGGAAGATCCGTTTTAGGGTTTTCAGGTGTTTGGTGTTCACCCATTTATGATATTAATTAATGATATCAAATAACACCACATAAGGCTCAGATTTGCAGCCAAGCGACGTTGCTAGTTTGCTTCGTCGCTACGCTCCTCGCAATGACGCAGTGATTGCACTGACGGGTATCTGTCAAAACAAATCTTTAAATACTCAAATTTCAATAATATTCATAACAAATAGCTACTTTGTGTGTTAAGGTGTAACTCTAGAAGTAAACATTGAGGTTAAGGCCATGGCCTACAACACAAAGCGTTTTCATACACCGATGTTCGAGCAAATGTTATTTCCCAACGACCTTGAAGGCGTGTTGATGGAAATGCAGTTCACCCCCGACATGCTGGCGCAAGCAGTGAGGTTTCGCCAAAACCTTGTGCGTAACGGCCTTACTCGTTTGAATGGTTGCGAGGCCCAGTGGCGACGTCCTGTGAATGTTGAGCGGGTCATTTTGGTGGTCGGTCAAGTCGAGTCCGACCCTTCACTCAAACACGGTGCCCAAAGCATTCGCACCAACCTCGGGCTGCTTAAAGCCGTTGCACAAGCCAATGCAGACGCCCATATCGTCTACAAACCCCACCCCGAGGTATGGGCCACCCTGCAAAACAACGGCGCTTACCGCCATGAGATGCAACTGTGGTGTGACGAAACCGTGGGCAATATCACCCTGTCCGAGCTTTTACCCAAGGTGAACGAGGTGCATGTGATGACCTCATTGGCCGGTTTTGAGGCCTTGCTGCGTGGTAAAAAAGTCAGCTGCTATGGTCGCCCTTTTTATGCTGGTTGGGGACTGACCACCGATATGGTGCCAATGCCCTCTCGTCCACGCCAACTCAATGTCGATGAGCTTGTGGCGGGGGCCTTGTTCAGCTATCCCCGTTATATGAACCGGCTAGAGGGCAAGGTGCGAAGCACCACCCCCGAAATGCCTTTGATGAAGGGGCTGGGCTCTTGGCGTACAGAGCCCGCCATGCTCTCTGCAAGGGCTTAAACGCGCTTGCGGTATTCGGCGGTACGGGTGTCTATTTCCACCTTGTCGCCTTGCGCCACGAAAATAGGCACGTTGATGTCAAAGCCCGTTGAAATTTTGGCGGGTTTGAGCACTTTGCCCGAGGTGTCGCCCTTGACCGCAGGTTCGGTCCAGGTAATTTCTCGCACCACGCTGGTGGGCAATTCCACAGAGATGGCCTTGCCGTCATAAAACACCACTTCAGCAGACATGCCGTCTTCGAGGTAGTTCAGCGAGTCGCCCATGTTTTCGTTTTCAACCTCGTATTGGTTGAACTCGGTGTCCATCCACACATACATGGGGTCAGCAAAGTAAGAGTAGGTGCACTCTTTTTTGTCCAAAATGATTTGGTCCATCTTGTCATCAGCCTTGAACACCACCTCGGTGTTGAAGTTGGCAATCAAGCTTTTGAGTTTCATGCGCACCGTGGCAGAGTTGCGACCACCTCGGCTGTATTCGGTTTTGAGAACGACCATGGGGTCTTTGCCGTGCATGATGACGTTACCGGCGCGAATTTCTTGAGCTATTTTCATAAAGGTAGGGGCTTGGAAAAGCAGCTATTTTAGCCGTGCGCCGCGGCGAAGCTTTCCAAGCGGGTTAACAAGTCGGTTTGGGCTTGCAAACTTTGTTGCAAAGCTTTCGCCCAAGCGGTCCATTCTTGCAAGTTGGCGGAGTTGATCTCAGGCAAGGCAGTGGGCGTTTTGGCGTTCCACGCCCAGTGGGCTTGCACCACCATAGGCGGCGCATGGGTGGCTTCTAAAAACGCTTGCAGTTTGGGAATATGTGCCCCATCGTCTTGCGGGTAGATCTGCCACAGCAAGGCTTTACCTGCCCATATGGCACGTACCAAAGAATCCTCACCCCGCACCAAATTCAGGTCTTGTGCGCTCAACATGTCGTCAAACGCTGCGTGTGAAAGATAGGGCAAGGCGGTGACTTCAAGCGTGGGATGGTGTTCCTGTTGTTGCAGGGCGCGACGCACCGCTTGCGTTGCGCGGCCTGCCGTCACACTCAACTGAACCGTTTGCGGCAACTCGCTCAATTGCTTAAGCCACAAGCCCAAACCTGCGGGTTCGTAACAAAACAGGCTGATGCGCAAGGGCTGCAAGCTGTTGTGCGAAGTTGGCTGTGAGACATGGCTTGTCGTTGAAAGCGGAATGCCGCGCAGCAAGCCGCCGCTGTGCACATCCAGCCCAGGGTAGAAAAACCATTTGGTCATTCCCTTGGCTGGACCGCTCATGATGGGCGAGGGCAGACCGTGGTTACGCACTGAGACAGCTTCGGCGCTGAAATATTCCAAGTTGATCCACACAGGGGGCTTGGTTTGGCTTGCCAAGGCGGCCTGCACATGCAGTGGCAATTCG
>CALPPP020000217.1 GCA_943325485.2 Rickettsia typhi | reverse complement strand
TGGTGGTGGCTTCTTGTTGCACCACAACAGCGAGCATGTGCAGGTCTATGACGGACGTGAAACCGCACCTTCGCAAGCCAACGAGCGCCTCTTCATGCTGGAAGACAAGCCCATGGCTTCCAACGATGCGGTAGTGGGTGGCCGCTCGGTGGGTGTGCCAGGCTTGCTGCGTATGCTGGAGAAAGCGCATGAGCAACATGGCGCCCTGCCTTGGGCGCAATTGTTTGAACCCGCTATTGCTTTGGCTGAAGAGGGCTTTCCCTTAAGCCCCCGTTTACATGCCTTGCTGAGTGCCGACACCACACTTCAACGTGACCACCAAGCCGCGGCCTATTTCTTTCAATCGGATGGTCAACCTTGGCCTGTGGGACACCGCTTACAAAACCCCGCCTTGGCGGCCATCTTCAAACGCATTGCGCAAGAAGGTACCCAGGCTTTTTACCAAGGCGACATCGCCCAAGCTTTGGTCGATAAGGTGCAGCAACACCCCGACAACCCAGGGCTGCTCAGCCTGAAAGACTTGCAAAACTACCAAGCCTTGGAACGGGAAGCTTTGTGTTTCTCTCATGCCAGCACCTTGAGCACCACCAACCATGTGCAGGTCTGCGGCGTGGGCCCCCCCAGCTCGGGGCTGATCACCATGGGGCAAATTCTGGGCATGCTCGCCACGGACAGCGGCAACCAACTCCCCCCCCCTGCTTGGACTGAACGCAACACCGCCATCCCCAGCACCGCTTGGCTGCACAACTACAACGAGGCTGCCCGACTGGCGTTTGCTGACCGTGCCCAATACATCGCCGACCCCGCATTTGTGACTGCACCGGCGCTTGATTGGAGCGTGATGTTGGATACAACCTACCTTGAATCACGCGCCAGCCAAATTAGCGACCGACGTATTGCGCAGGTGAGTGCAGGCACCCCTGGCAGCGGCTTGCAAGGCATGGCACCCATGCCAGATCAAACCGAGTACGGCACCAGCCACATCAGCATCGTCGATGGCTTGGGAAACGCTTTGGCCATGACCACCACGATCGAGAGTGGCTTTGGTTCACGTTTGATGGTCAGCATTGAAAATTTACCTGGCGGCTTTTTGCTCAACAACCAACTGACCGATTTCAGCTTTGTGCCCAAGGATGACCTTGGCCGCCCCATTGCCAACCGTGTGCAAGCAGGCAAGCGTCCTCGTTCCTCGATGAGCCCCACCTTGGTGTTTGCCGAAAAGGACAGCCACCAACGCGGCGAATTGTTGGCGAGCTTGGGTAGCCCTGGCGGGGCCATGATCATCCACTTCACCGCGCAAACTTTGTGGGCCATGCTGCACTGGGGGCTTGACGCACAGCAAGCCATCAACATGCCGCACTCAGGGTTGACAGGCGCTAACGCACCTTTGCTGCTGGAATCGGGCTTGTTTCCCTCTGCCACCTTGTCGAATTTGCAAATTCTTGGCCATACGGTGAAAGAGATGGACATGCCCAGCGGCTTGCAAGCGCTGCAGCGCCTAGGACCCGATTGGTTCGGCGCTGCTGACCCGCGCCGCGAGGGCGTGGTCGCTGGCGACTGAAATGGCCATCCCCCAATCTTTCATCCAAGAGTTGATCAACCGCACCGATGTGGTGGAGGTGGTGGGCCGCTATGTGCCGCTGAAAAAGGGCGGCGCCAATTACATGGGCCTGTGCCCTTTTCATGGGGAAAAATCGCCCTCTTTTTCGGTCAGCCCGACCAAACAGTTTTTCCATTGCTTTGGCTGCGGCAAGAACGGCAACGCCATTGGCTTTTTGATGGAGCATGGCGGTATGAGCTTCATCGAGGCGGTGAAAGATTTGGCGCAAAGTTATGGCCTGCAAGTTCCCGAGGACGATGCCGACCCCGCCGAGCGTCAACGCGCACAGCAGCAACGCCAGCGCCAAGCCACTTTGAACGAGGTGCTTGAAAAAGCCGGCGAGTCTTACCGCAAGCACCTCAAAACCAGCCCCCAAGCAATTGACTACTTGAAAGGGCGAGGTCTCTCGGGTGAGGTCGCCAAGCAATTTGGCCTAGGCTACGCACCTGACGGATGGCGCAATTTGGCCAGTGTCTTCACTGACTACCAAGATGCTTTGCTGGTGGAGTCGGGTTTGGTCATCTCACACGAAGAAAGTGGCGAAGAAGACAAGCGTTACGACCGCTTTCGCGACCGCATCATGTTTCCCATCCGCAATGTCAAAGGCGAGTGCATAGGCTTTGGTGGGCGTGTGCTTGGCGATGGCACACCCAAATACCTCAACTCCCCCGAAACACCGGTGTTCAGCAAAGGGCGAGAGTTGTACGGCTTGTTTGAAGCGCGAACTGCCTTACGAGAAACCGGATATGTCTTGGTGACAGAAGGCTATATGGATGTGGTGGCTTTGGCGCAACTGGGTTTTCCCAATGCGGTAGCCACTTTGGGCACGGCTTGCACCACCGACCATGTGCAAAAACTGTTTCGCTTCACCGACTCGGTGGTGTTCAGCTTTGATGGCGACGCCGCAGGACGGCGTGCTGCTCGCAAAGCCTTGGATGGCGCCCTGCCCTTTGCCAGTGATACCCGCAATGTGAAGTTTTTGTTTTTGCCAGCCGAACACGACCCCGACAGTTTTGTGCGAGCCCATGGTACGGACGCATTTGCTCGGATGGTGTCAGATGCAACGCCCCTGTCTCGCTTTGTGATGGAAGTTGCCCGCGAGGGTTGCGACCTCGACAGCGCTGAAGGTCGGTCTTTGCTGGCCGCTCAAGCCAAACCTTTGTGGCTGGCCATGCCGGACGGCGTTCTCAAAACCCAGATGCTCAATGAACTGGCCAATGCGGTAGGGATTGGTCAACACGAGTTACAGCGCCTATGGTTGGCTTCCACACCCTCAGGCACACCAAGCTTTAAGCCATCCACCAAGCCTGCTCAGAAGTCTGGGTTTGCCTCCACTGGCCCTTGGACACGCACGGGCAACAACAAACGCCCCGCACCCATAGGCATCAACCTGCGCAGCAAAGCGCCTTCGCGCCACGACAGGGCGTTGCAAATTTTGTTTGCGGATATGCAGCAATGGGATGGCTTGTCTGCACACCAACACCACTTGCTGTTAGAGATGCCTGCACCTTATGGCGTGTTGATAGCTTGGCTCAACCAGCAGTGGTTGGAAAACGGTGTGCAACCCTTGGCAGGCTTGCGAGAGGGCTTGCGTGGACACGCCCTTGAAGCGGTGGTGTCGCGCTTGATCGATGACGCCCTTGCCGACATCGACAGCGATGCAGGGGAATTGCAAAGCATCATGTTGGCTTTAGAAAAAGACCAACTCTCCCAAGAGATAGAC
>CALPPP020000216.1 GCA_943325485.2 Rickettsia typhi | reverse complement strand
TGGCTTCTTTGGCAGCCAAGCGATGGGCGACTTCCACCAAGGCGCGTTCGGCGTTGCCATAAAGAAGCAAGTCCGCTTTGGCGTCAATCAGAATGGCGCGACGCACCTTGTCTTGCCAGTAGTCATAGTGTGCGATACGGCGCAAAGACGCTTCAATGCCGCCAATGATGATGGGTACTTCAGGGTATGCCTCACGGCAGCGCTGGCTGTACACCAACACACTGCGGTCGGGTCGCTTACCACCCACACCACCTGCGGTGTAAGCGTCATCACTGCGGATTTTTCGATCAGCGGTGTAACGGTTGATCATGGAGTCCATGTTGCCCGCTGTCACGCCATAAAACAAATTAGGTTTGCCTAAAGCCTGAAACGGCTCAGCGCTTTGCCACTCGGGTTGCGCAATGATGCCCACACGAAAACCTTGTGCCTCCAACATGCGACCAATGACCGCCATGCCAAAACTGGGGTGGTCCACATAGGCGTCGCCCGTTACCAAAATGATGTCGCAACTGTCCCAGCCCAGCTGCGCCATCTCGGCACGGCTCATCGGCAAAAACGGGGCCGTGCCAAAGCGCGCTGCCCAGTATTTGCGGTAACTGGTCAGGGGTTTGGCAATGCGCTGGAAAAAGGAGACGTCGAGAGGGGCGTTCATTAGCCCCTGATTCTATGTGGCATAAGGATTTTCAAAGCTTGGGGCATGAAATGGCCTTGCTGCTTCCTAGCCTGCTGCAAAAAAAAGCTGTCCACAAGCACCAAATGTCTTAACATACAAGCATTGCTTCCTTAAGGAGCCACCCATGAGCCTGTTTACGTTTTCCAGTCGTGAATTTACCCGCGATGTCTCAGCCGCCAAACGCGCCGCTGAACAAGGCCCTGTCTTCATTACCGATCGTGGCCGCCCCGCCTACGCCTTGTTGCGCATCGAGGACTATTACAAGCTGCAAGGCCAACCGACTGAAAGCCTGTTGGACGTGATGAACGCCATTCCTGGTGGCGACGGTATGGCGTTCGAGCCACCCACTTTGCAATTGACCATCAACCCTGCACCGGTATTGCAAGCAGACTGACCGTGTTTTTGCTAGACACCAACGTCATTTCAGAATTGCGCCAAGGCAAGCCCATGCAAAACGCTCAGGTCTTGGCATGGGCGCAGCAGCAAATCTTCGAGCAGTTCTTCATATCAGCCATCACCCTGCTTGAACTTGAAAAAGGGGTACAAGCACTGGAACACAAACACCCTCCTCAAGGCCAAGCACTGCGACGTTGGCTGGATGGCGTGACCGATATCTTTGGTGGACGTACTCTTGCCTTTTCGGCCAGCATGGCCAAGCGTTGTGCCGGTTTGCATTTCCCTCATACCATTTCAGAACGTGATGCGATGATCGCGGCCACAGCGCTCGAACACCACTTCACGGTGGTCACTCGCAACATCAAAGATTTTCAAACCACGGGCGCTAAGTTGCTCAACCCTTGGGAAAGCTGACTATTTCAAACGCCCCCCGCTCCCGCACCGACTTGTTTTTGTCATTCACTTGGCTGGGCCTGCAAGGCTTTGGCGGGGTATTGGCTGTGGTGCAACGTGAAATGGTTGACCGCAAGCAATGGATGACGCTGTCCGAATTCGCTGAAGAATGGGCGCTGGCGCAAACCTTGCCGGGACCGAACGTGGTGAATCTCTCTGTCATGTTTGGCGCCAAACACTTCGGTCCCACAGGCGCATTAGCAGCAATGAGCGGCTTGCTGCTGTTGCCTGGCTTGCTGATGCTGGCCATTGTGGTTGGCTTTCAAGCCTTCGCCCACTTGCCTGTGGTCGCATCCGCCTTGCATGGCATGGGCGTGGCCGCCGCTGGCATGGTGATGGCAGCAGGATGGCGTTTTTGGCCGACGGTCAAACAACACCCGCTGGGCTGGCCTTTGGGTTTAGCGTTCGCAACAGTGAGCTTCGCATTGGCCGCCTTGATGCATTGGCCTTTGGCCCATGTGATTGGCTTGGTGGGACTGGTGTCTTGCGGCCTGACGTGGTGGCGCTTGCAAACCAAGGACAGCGCATGAACTGGTCGCTGTGGTTGGAATTGCATTTGCATTTCTGCATGTTGTCGCTGCTGGCCGTGGGTGGTGCCTTGGCCATCGTCCCCGAGATGCACCGCTATTTGGTGAACGATTTGCAATTGCTGTCAGAGACGGCGTTCAGCCAGTCGGTCACCTTGGCACAAATTGCGCCTGGCCCCAATATCTTGTTGGTAGGCGTCATGGGTTGGAACATCGGTTTACAAGCAGCCGGTGGCTTTGAAGCTGGCGGTGTGGCCATGGCCACAGCTTTGCTGATGGCTTTGTCTTTGTTGACCGCAGCGGTTCTGCCCTCCTCGCTGCTGAGTTACTTCATGGTGAAGTGGTTGCATTTGCATCAACACGCTCTGAGCGTTCGTGCTTTCAAAGCGGGGATGGTCCCGTTGGTCATGGGTCTGATGTTGTCAGCGGGGTGGTTGTTACAAACTGCCAGCAACCCACAAATGGATTGGCGTTTGCTCTTGGTATGTGTCGCCAGTATGTTGATCGTGTTGTTCACCCGCGTACACCTGTTGTGGTTGATGTTGGGTGGTGCTTTAGCAGGCGCGGCTTTGGGCATGTGAGATGAGCACGGTACATATTCGCCATCTGAACACTTCAGATGAAAAAATCTTCATGGCAAACATCCGTCGCAGCCGTACCTTGCATCGTTCATGGGTGCAGGTACCCACCAGCGCAAAAGCATTTCAACGCTATGTACAAGAGATGAACACGTCGGATGACCAAGCTTATGTAGCGATTCGAACCGACACCCGTGAGATGGTCGGTGTGGTTGAACTGCAAGATATTTTCAGAGGTGATTTTCAAAACGCTTATTTGATTTATTACGTGTTTGAAGGTCAGCAGCGCCAAGGCTTGATGAAAGCGGCAGTGCAGCAAGTCATTACCAAGGCTTTTGGGTCGCTGAAACTGCATCGCCTGGAAGCCAATATCCAACCCGACAACACGGCATCCATAGCTTTGGTCAAAGCCTGTGGATTTGAAAAAGAAGGTTTAAGCCGACGGTTTTTGCGAAAGAACGGTCAATGGCGAGACCATGAACGATGGTCTTTGCTCAACGACTGATACGTTGTCTGACGGTTTCGTAAAGGCAAATGCCGCTGGCCACCGATACATTCAAACTCTCAACACCACCCGCCATGGGAATACTCACCAGTTGGTCGCAAGTCTTGCGGGTGAGTTGTCGCAAGCCGTCGCCTTCTGCGCCCAAGACCCACGCAGTCGACACTTTCAAATCGACGTCATACAAAGTTTGCGGC
>CALPPP020000215.1 GCA_943325485.2 Rickettsia typhi | reverse complement strand
CAGCAGCGACTTTCCCAAGCACCTGCAGCCCTTGCTGACATCTGCCACTGTGAAAAGCGAGCGCCCAGCATGGGAGTTCGACAGCGCTTTAGGGCAACGTAAATTGCTTGCACAGTTGCAAGCCGCCAGCCTGACGGCTTGGCAAGCACAAGACCTGACACAAGCCCATGCTGCCGCATCCGCCCTGCTGGCCTATGCTGAACATACCCAAGGACGCAACCTAAGCCATGTGCAAAAGGTGCGGGTGGAACGCAACGAAGAACGTATTGATTTGCCCGCCACCACACGGCGCAACTTGGAACTCACCCAAACCCTGCGCGGTGAAGACAGCCCAACGTTGTTTTCCTTGATGGACACCTGCATGACCGGCATGGGCAGCCGCTTGCTGAAACGCTGGTTGTTGGAGCCACCCCGTGAACGCAGCATTGCCCAGCAACGCTTGGACGCCATTGCGGCATTGCAGGGTGAGCATGGGGCCGGCGTGTGGCGTGAACTTCGCACTGCCCTCAAAGGTTTGGGCGATGTGCAACGCATCAGTGCTCGCATCGCGTTGCGGCAAGTGCGTCCCCGTGAGTTGGTGGCACTGGGTGCAGCGCTTCAACGCGCCAGCGCCCTGCCTGCTTTGCTTGAGTCCGCTTTGCTAACGCCTTGGCTGAACACCTTGTCCACCTCCTTGCTGGCTCCGCCCGAATGCGCCACCTTGCTGCAAGTGGCTTTGTTGCCTGAACCCTCTGCCATGGTGCGCGACGGCAATGTGATCAACCATGGCTTTGACACCGAGTTGGACGAACTTCGCGGCATTCAGCACAACAGCGATGCGTATTTGTTGGAGCTAGAAGCCCGTGAGCGAACACGCACCGGCATTGCCAACCTGAAGGTCCAGTTCAACCGTGTACATGGTTTTTACATCGAGGTGACGCAGGGCCAGCTTGACCGCGTACCCGACGACTACCGCCGCCGTCAAACTTTGAAGAACGCCGAGCGCTTCATCACGCCTGAGCTGAAAACCTTTGAAGACAAAGCTTTGTCGGCGCAAGACCGCGCGTTGGCCCGTGAAAAATTTCTTTACGAGCAGTTGCTCGACAACTTGCAAGGTTTTGTACCAGCCTTGGGCCAAGTGGCGTGGGGCTTGTCCACCTTGGATGTGTTGGCTACGCTGTGCGAACGCTCGCTCACGCTCAACTGGTGCGCGCCCGAGTTGGTGAACACGCCTGGTATCAGCATCACCCAAGGACGCCATCCCGTGGTCGAGTCTCGCTTGGTCGAGACAGGCGGCAGCTTCATCGCCAATGACACGCAACTCGGCCCCGCGCAGCGCATGCAAATCATCACGGGACCGAACATGGGCGGCAAGTCCACCTATATGCGGCAAGTAGCACTCATCGTTCTCTTGGCCAGCATGGGCAGCCATGTGCCTGCCAGCGCGTGTCGACTGGGGCCGATTGACGCCATCCACACCCGCATTGGCGCAGCCGACGACTTGGCGAACGCACAGTCCACCTTCATGCTGGAGATGACCGAAGGGGCGCAAATTTTGAACAACGCCACACCGCAAAGCTTGGTGCTGATGGACGAGATTGGTCGCGGCACCTCCACCTTTGATGGGCTTGCCTTGGCCAGCGGCATCGCAACCTATTTGCACGACAAAACCCAAGCCTACAGCTTGTTTGCCACGCATTATTTCGAGCTCACCGAGTTCGCTGCCAACCACCGCGCGGCAGTGAACGTGCATGTGAGCGCAGCCGAAAGCGGCAACGACGTGGTGTTCTTGCATGAGATTCAACCGGGCCCCGCCAGCAAAAGTTATGGCGTTCAAGTGGCGCGCTTGGCGGGCATGCCCACTGCCGTGCTCAACCATGCCAAACACGCCTTGGCTGCGCTGGAAAACGATGCCCAAGCCAGCCGTGCCCAAGTGGATTTGTTCGCCCCACCCCCTGAAAGCTTGGACACGGGGCCCAGCCCCTTGCAAGCTGCCTTGAACCAACTCGACCCCGATAGCCTGACCCCGCGTGAAGCGCTGGATGCGCTGTACGCCCTGAAGAAACTGACATGACCCCTGCGACAGCCAGACCCCTACCTACCGGCTCACCGCTGGTGCTTTTTTTCCACGGCAACAGTTTTCCGGCCAGCACCTACAAGGTCATGTTGAACGAATTGCGCCGCCGTGGTTTGCAGGTGCACACCTTGGAAAAAATCGGTCACAACCCCACCTACCCGGTGACCAGCAACTGGCCGCATTTGGTGGAAGAAGTCAAAGCCTTTGCCCAACCGCTGGTGGCTGCGCACAACGGCCCCGTGGTGTTGGTAGGGCATTCGCTGGGGGGGATGCTCAGTTTGATGTTGGCGGCGCAGTACCCTGAGTTAGCCCATGCAGTGGTGATGGTGGACGCACCGGCGGTGGCGGGTTGGCAAGCCAATTTGTTGCACTTATCTAAAAAGTTGTCATTCACCGCCAAGTACTCCCCAGGGGCCGTTAGCAAAAAACGTCGCCACCAATGGGGTTCACTTGACGAAGTGCGCCAGCATTTCGCGTCAAAGAAAAACTTTGCCCGCTGGCAGCCACTGGTCTTGGAGGACTACATCACCCAAGGCACCCACGAGGTCGCGGTGGAGGGGCAAGTTCGCAGAGAGCTGAGTTTTTCACGCGACATTGAAACACTCATCTACAACACCGTGCCGCACCATTTGGAAAGCCTCATCAAACGGCACCCTTTGAAATGCCCTGTCAGCTTGGTGGCCGCGCGGCATTCGCAAGAGATGAAATTGGCAGGCATGGAGTTCACCAAACGCATCACCAAGGGCCGCGTCACCATCATCGACGGCACCCACTTGGTGCCCATGGAAAGCCCCTTGGCCACGGCTGCAGCCGTGGAAGCGGCTATTCTGAATATGCTGGGCCCTGTGGTGGCTAAAAACTAAGCTTGCCAGACCACCATGCCGCTGTAAGAAGTGGCCAACACCACGATGCCAAAAGCGATGCGGTACCAGGCAAACACCACAAAGCTGTGGGTGGCGATGTAACGCAACAACCATCTCACGCACAACCACGCACTCAGAAAAGAAAACAACAAACCCACCGCGAACATGGGCACATCAGCCATGCTGAGCAGAGCGCGTTCTTTGTAGAGGCTGTATGCACCCGCGCCTATCAACGTGGGGATGGCCAAGTAAAAAGAAAAATCAGTGGCTGCTTTGCGGCTCATACCTAACAACATGCCGCCAATGATGGTGGCGCCGCTTCGACTTGTGCCTGGCACCATGGCCAAACATTGGACCAAGCCTACCTTCAGGGCGTCCCAAGGTGTCATGCTCTCCACATTGACGATACGCGCATGGT
>CALPPP020000214.1 GCA_943325485.2 Rickettsia typhi | reverse complement strand
GGACCAAGTCCTTTGCTGCCAATATCGACCAAGTGTTGGTGCTAGTTGCAGCAGAACCCGATTTTTCGCAAAGCCAACTTGCTCGGGCCTTGATTGCCGCTCGCCACGAAGGTATTCGTACCTTGATTGGGTTAAACAAACAAGACCTGAGCGATGCTTTTGCGAAGGCTTGGCAAAAGCTCCTGCCCTACCAACAGCTCGGTTGTCTGGTACTGCCCCTGAGTCTGAAAGACCATGAACAAGATCTGAGCGCCCTGAACCACGAACTCGCCGACCGTGTCACTTTGGTGCTGGGCCCCTCTGGTGCTGGCAAAAGCACGCTGATCAACCGTTTGGTGCCCCATGCAAAAGCAGCCACCAACACCATTTCTCAAGCATTGCAGTCTGGCAAACACACCACCACTTCCACCACTTGGTATTGGGTAGATGAAGCCAAAAAAACAGCCTTGATGGATTCACCGGGTTTTCAAGCCTTTGGCCTGCACCACATTGCGCCAAATCTATTGGCATCTTGTATGCCCGATATTGCCGTGCATACAGATCACTGCAAATTCCATAACTGCAGCCATGTGCATGAACCTGATTGTGGTGTTCGCCAAGCTTTGCTTGAACATGCCATCGATCCCGGGCGTTACAAAATTTATACCGAGCTTTTTGCAGAATTGTCTGCGCCTACAAGCTACTAAGCAATCAGCCCAGCAAACGCGCCAAAGTCAAAAGCGCCAGCAGCAACATCCACATCACCACTGCCCGCCAAACCAAGCCGACCATGCTGCGCAAATGGAACAACTCGGGTTCTCGACCTGCGGTGGTCTCTACTGCACCAGGGTTAAGCAGTAACTCATCCTCTGGCAGGCCTAAGTTTTTACCGCCCAAGCGCACATTGATGGCGCCCGAGGTGGCGGCCAACACCACGCCGTCGTTGGCGTTGGGGAAATGCGCGGCATCGTGACGCCATGCCTCGACAGCGTCTTCAAAATTGCCTACCACCGCAAAACTTAAAGCGGTCAATCGGGCTGGCAACCAGTCTGCGCTGCGCCAAGCTTTGGCTGCAGAGGTTTCTATGGCTGCACTGTTGTGTTCGACGTCTGCCAAACTGGAGGCTTCGCTGCTTTCCCACGAGCGGGATAAAAATTCACTGAGGCGGTAAAAAATAGCGCCGACAGGGCCCAATCCCAGACCTGCCAAAACAACAAACCAAACCACCACACCGAACACATGCCGGTGCGCGGCAATGGCTGAATACTCGATCACATGGCGAATAATTTCCTGGCGCGACAGGTCTTCTCCTTTGGCACCAGACCATTGGGAGAGCAAAGTATTGGCCAGCACATCGTCCCCAACAGAGAGCGCATGTCGAATATCGGTGAAATGGTGGCTGAAATGTCGAAACCCCAAAGTGGCGTACAGCACAGCCACACTCCACACCATGGCAAACACCCAGCCGAGATACCACGCCAAAGCCATATGGATCGCCCACACCAGCAAGCAGGGCACGCCAATGGCCACGGCCCAAGCGGTCCACGCGTGGCGTTGGTCGCCGGTATCTAGCGTGTTGCGCACCTTGTCAGACCAAGCTTGCGAGACTCGCTCCAAACTTTCGCCAAAACTCAAAGGTCGGGCTTGTTCTAGCAAGAAAGCAAATAAAAGTGCGAAAAAACTCATTCCCGCATGATAGTCAAGACTCGACGCTTGACTCAGCCTGATTGGCGTCAGTACTCAAAAAACAATACAGGTTGCGCAAAATACCGGCAGTCACACCCCAAATAAAGCGTTTTTGATCGGTATCTTCATAGGGCATCGAAAACCATTCGCGCCTTACGCCCAACCATTCCACCGCATGACGGCAATGGTTGGCAGGGTTCATCACATACGCAAGCGGCACCTCAAACACTTGCGCCACCTCATGGGGATTGGCGCTCAGACGCATCGCGGGATCAAGCAAGGCCACCACCGGCGTGACACTGAAGCCTGTGCCGGTCAGGTACAAAGGCAATTGACCCAAGATCTCGACATGCAAGGGGTCCAAGCCCACCTCTTCTTGCGACTCACGCAACGCTGCTGCCACCGCATCAGCGTCTCCTTCGTCTAGGCGTCCCCCAGGAAAGGCTATCTGGCCCGAATGGGTCGACAAATGGGCAGTTCTGAGTGTGAGCAAAACACTGGGCTCAGGGCGCATCACCACCCCAACCAAAACAGCAGCATCCACTGGAGGTTTCAAAGGGTTTAACGGTGGCTCGAGCATGGCATCGGGTTGCCACACGGGTGGACTGGCGAAATGCTGTCGCAAACCCAACGGCGCAAGCCTTGGCACAGGCACTCTAGGCAAATGCCCATCCCATCCCAAAACCTCGGCGGATTCGGGTGAGAAACGGGGAATTTGGGTCAAGGAAACCACAGTGGTCTTTGTGAGGTCAGAAAAAAACCGCCGCAGTGTGAACTGGGGCGGTTTGTTTCAAGCAGACCTTGAAGTGGGTCTTACTTAGCGGCAGCAGCAGGTGCTGCTTTGGCTGTGAGTTTTTCTTTGATACGGGCAGATTTGCCACTGCGTTCGCGCAAATAGTACAACTTGGCACGACGCACATCGCCACGACGTTTGACGTCAATGGCTGCGATCAAGGGGCTGTAGGTTTGGAAAGTACGCTCAACGCCTTCACCGCTAGAGATTTTGCGAACGATGAAATTGGAGTTGATGCCGCGGTTGCGTTTGGCAATGACCACGCCTTCAAAGGCCTGCACACGTTTGCGCGTTCCCTCGACCACGTTGACACTGACCACCACGGTGTCGCCAGGCGAGAAAACCGGGATTTTCTTGCCCATGCGGGCGATTTCTTCTTGTTCCAGAGTCTGGATGAGATTCATGATGTCCTCACAATGATCGTGGATGCGCTACACAAAAGGCCTATGGTGTTCAAAACACGAGGCGGCCATCCAGAGGATCGAAAGCCCGCCATTATAGCTGGCTGGCTAAGCCTTGGGCTTTTGAGCCAACAGTTGCTCGTCTGCGCGGCTTAAAAGCCCAGATTGACGGGCTTTTTCCAGTAAATCCGGGCGATGTTGGGCGCTGAGCTTCAAGCTTTGCTGACGCCGCCATGCGGCAATTTGCACATGGTGACCCGACAGCAGCGCCTCGGGTACCGCTTGGTCTTGCCACACCTCAGGGCGGGTGAAGTGGGGGCAATCCAGCAAACCACTTAAGGCAGGCGTGAAACTGTCTTGCAAATGGCTTTGCTCGTCATGCAAAACACCGGGTTGCAAACGCGCTAACGCATCCAACCAAGCCATGGCGGCAATTTCGCCACCCGACAAAACAAAATCGCCTAAGCTGATGTGGGCGTCAACGAGTGC
>CALPPP020000213.1 GCA_943325485.2 Rickettsia typhi | reverse complement strand
TTGCCAGCAGGGCAGTTGATCGACCGCCTTCACCGAGGGCGCATCTTTGCCAGCTGCATGTTGTTACAAGGCATGGTCGCCATGGTGCTTTTATGGGCCACAGTCCAGCATGTCGAGAGTCGTGAATTGATTTTTGCGATTGCCTTGGTCCTGGGCATTAACCGATCTTTTCAAATGCCCTCTCAACAGGCCATCACGCCCCTGCTTGTGCCCAAAGAATTGCTGCAACGTGCAACCGCGCTGAGCTCTACGGGGGTAGAAATCGCCATCATTGGCGGCCCTGCGGTCGGCGGCGCCATCTACACCCAAGGTGCGACAAGCGTTTATGTTTGCTGTGCGGTTTTGTTTGTTTGCGCTTTTGCTTTAACTTTGTCAGTGCGATACAAACATCTACCGTCACACTTGGCCGCGTCTTGGCATTCACTTTTTGCAGGCCTGCGCTTTGTCATGCAACGCAAGGTCTTGCTAGGCGCTATTTCTCTGGATTTATTTGCAGTTCTTTTAGGCGGTGCAACTGCTTTGCTGCCCATTTTTGCCAAAGACATACTCCATGGCGGTCCCCAAGAGCTGGGGTATTTGCGTGCAGCACCGGCTGTGGGTGCCCTGCTGATGTCCGTGATCATCACCCGCTGGCCCATCGAAAAAGCCATAGGCTACAAGTTGCTTGCTGCGGTGGCAGTATTTGGTTTAGCCAATATTGGCTTTGGCTTGTCAACGCATCTGGGCTTGTCGATTGTCTTTTTAGCCATCGCAGGAGCCGCAGACAACATCAGCGTGGTGACACGCTTAACCTTGATGCAAATCGAGACGCCTGACGAGATGCGCGGCCGTGTGGCAGCGGTCAATGGCGTTTTCATTGGTGCATCCAACGAATTGGGTGAGTTTGAATCTGGTGCCACCGCCGCGCTGCTGGGCCCGGTCGGATCGGTCGTGTTGGGTGGTGTGGGGACGATGTTGGTGGCGCTGGCTTGGCTCAAGCTGTTTCCAGCTTTGGCCAAACGCGACACCATGGCGTCACCTTAGGGCAGCACAAAAACCGCATCATTCAAACAGATCGGGCTGATCCTTGGAGATACGGGCCAACAAAGGTTGAAATTGAAACCATCCCGCATAGGAAGAGCCCACGATGGGAGAAGCTTGCTCAGCTGCAGCCTTGCTGACCATCTTCAGGGGTTTGCCGTGCGAGGCAGCTTCAGCCATCAACTGAACTTGGCAGCATCGCTCCATGGCGATGTACCACCAAGCCGCCGCTTCCACTGAATCGCCCACCGTCAACAAGCCATGGTTTTGCAAAATCACGCCCTTGTTTTGCCCCAAGGCATTGGCAATGCGAACCCCTTCTTCGAGTTCAAGGACGACGCCGTCAAAATCGTCATAGACCACATGGTCGTTGTAAAAAGCACAGGAGTCGAGGGAAATAATATCCAAAGGTTTGCCAAGCGTTGACCAAGCACGGCCATGCGGCGCATGGGTATGCGCTGCGGCCACCACATCGGGGCGGGCATGGTGAATCCGTGAGTGAATCGCAAAAGCCGCCTCGTTCACAGGCAACACGCCTTCCACCACATTGCCGCGGTGGTCTACACGGATCAAATTCGAAACTTTGATTTGACTGAAATGCACCCCAAACGGGTTGACCCAAAAAGTGTCGGTGAACTCAGGGTCACGCGCCGTGATGTGACCGGCCACGCCCTCATCAAAACCAAAACGTGAAAACAATCGAAAAGCTGCTGCCAGCATTTGTTTGCGGTGAACACGTTCCTCTTGAACATTGCTGAAGGTTTTGGGCTGGGGCAAGGGTGGTGACATACCGTCGCCGAGATTTTGGTGACGGTCATGCATCATGGAAACTTCTGCAGGTGCGTTCATGGTGTTTTTTCTCCTAGGGTGAGGGTCGCTTCATTTGACAAGATGTGGGCTGTGAACTGATGTAGGCGTCCCACACCGCCTCGGTGCGAAAACCATAGCCCGTATTTTCAGAGTCATGCTTGACGCCTTTGCTGCCTTGCTTGGCCCACATACCCAAATACAAGGGCGCTTCAAGTTGGTGGTCGGTTTTACGCATTTTGACTTCGCCGAGTGGGCTTTTGTAAGACATGCCTTCCAAAGTGAAAGCCACTTTTTTCGGGTCCGTGGATTTGGCCAGTTTGATGGCTTGGAAAAGCATATTCATGGTGTTCCAATGCGCTGCAAAAATAAAGTCTTCGTTGTATTTCTTTTTGTAGGCAATGTGAATTTTTTCAAGTTCAGGTGTGTTGGCATTGGTGTTCCAGTTCCAAACCACACCCACTTTGTTTTCTCCCCAAGAGCCCAGCTGTGTGGGGGTACCCGGGTTGTTGGCGTTCAGGGTGAAGTAGTTCACATTCAAACCAAAATCTTTGGAAGCCTTGAGCAAAAGCGTCAGATCACTGCCCCAATTGGAGGTGATGACTGTATCCGCCCCAGTGGCGGCAATTTTGGCGACATAGGGGGCAAAGTCACGAATTTGTGCCATGGGAATGAATTCATTCGCCATCAGTTGAATATCAGGTCTTTTGCGAGTCAGATACTCTTTGGCGGCTTTAGAGACCTGTTGTCCATGGGTATAGTCTTGGTTCAAAAGATAGACTTTTTTGATGTCTTTTCGATTGACCAAATAAGTCGTCAACGCTTCCATTTGCATTTCGCTAGAGGGATAGAAGCGAAAATGCCAAAAACTGCAGCGTTCATTGGTCAGCAAAGGGTCCATGGCTGAGTAGTTCAAATACACCATGGCACGCTCGGGTTCACGCTCGGCCAATTTATTAAGAGCGTCTACCAGCGTCAATGCAACCCCCGAACCACCGCCTTGGGTGATGAAACGGATACCTTTGTCAGAAGCGGCTTTGAGCATATTGATGCTCTCTTGGGTTGATCCCTTGTTATCAAATTCAACCACTTCAAACTTAGGATCTGCCGGGTCGGACTTGGCATTCAATTGCAAAACCACCTCTTTAAGTTGCTTCAAGGATCCTTGTCCAGTCAAGGCGAAGGGTCCTGACAACACATCGATGAACCCAATCTTGACCGTCTCACCAGCTTGTGCGAAGCCACAGCAGAAAATGAATATTGCCAACAGATGGCATCGAAGCTGTGTCAGGAAGTACATAGGGCTACCTTAAAAAAAGTTAATCAATTATTCGGAAAAGATGCTGCCGTATTGAATACGTAACTCAGCTTTTTGCACTTTACCTGTTCCACCCACAGGCAAGCCTGCAACAAAGACGATGTCATCGGGGACCCACCACTTGGCCACACGCTCGGACAAAAAGTCCAGGATTTCTTGCTTGTTTGAAAAATCCTCCTGCTTGCGCACAATCAACAACAAAGG
>CALPPP020000212.1 GCA_943325485.2 Rickettsia typhi | reverse complement strand
TGGTGGCGCGTTCTCTGGCAAAGACCCCTCCAAGGTGGACCGCTCGGCAGCTTATGCCGCTCGATATGTGGCGAAAAACGTGGTCGCTGCCGGTTTGGCCACACAGTGCCAGGTGCAAGTGGCTTACGCGATTGGCGTGGCCCGCCCGATGAACATCACCATCAACACCCACGGCACCGGTGTCATCGCTGACGACAAAATCGCCGCCTTGGTAAACGAGCATTTCGACCTGCGCCCCAAAGGCATCATCCAAATGCTCGATTTGCTGCGTCCCATTTATGAGAAGACCGCCGCCTACGGCCACTTTGGCCGCAACGAGCCCGACTTCACTTGGGAAAAAACCGATAAAGCCGCCGCACTTAAAGCGGCTGCAGGCTTGAAGTAATCAACCCTGCTCAGCGAGGCGCAAACCGTACTGACGGCACAGCGCCTCGCGCTGATCTGGCGCGAAATTGATACGCGCTGGGTCATGCCCCACGGCATCTAACAATCTGGGGTTCATCACCGCGAACCACAGCGGTGGCACATAGGCCAGTAAAAACATGCCGGCATAGCCGCTGGGCAATTGCGGCGCATCGTCAAAATGCCGCAAGGCTTGGTAACGCCTTGCCGCATGGGCGTGGTGATCAGCATGGCGCTGCAAATGGAACAACATCCAATTGGACATCACATGGTTGCTGTTCCACGAATGGCGAGGCTGGCAGCGCTCGTATCGACCATCGGTTTCTTTCAGGCGAAGCAAACCGTAATGCTCGACATAATTGGCCGAGGTCAACTGGAAATTGGTCCAAGCAGATGCGGCCAACAAAAAAGGCAACACCAGCCAACCCAACCACAGTACCAACACCGCCCACAGTGCAAAAGTGATGGCCAGTCCTTGCAAAATTTGGTTTCGCGCGCCCCAAACGGCGTATCCCTGATCGCGCAGGCGTTGCGACTCCAAGCGCCAAGCACGCACAGCGCCACCTGGCATTTCACGCCACACAAAACGCCAAATCGACTCGCCCATGCGCGAGGATGCGCAATCTTGCGGTGTGGCTACCTCAGCATGGTGGCCGCGGTTGTGCTCAACTGTGAAATGGCCATAGCCTGAAGGCGCCAAGGTGATGAGTGCTAACCAACGCTCCAAGCGATGGTGCTTGTGGCCCATCTCATGACCCAGGTTGATGCCAAAACCGCCCACCGCACCGGTGTTGAGGACCATGGCAAGCCATGCATGCCATGGCAAGTCATGGCTGACCACAAACCAAGCAGCAAACACAAAAGCGCCCCAAAGGACCGGCACCAATGCATATGTGATGTAGCGGTAGTAGGCATCGGCTTCCAACTGCGCTACTGCCGACTCGGGCGGGTTGCTGCGCTCTTCGCCCAATAAGGCGTCGCCCAAAGGAACGGCTGCATATAAAAAGATAAGGGGCCACCACAGCATCAAAGGGTTGCCCTGCCACAGCATCAGCAAGGGACCCAAGCCAATAAGCGCGGGCACGGCCAAAGAAAACCACCAGACCCAGCGCTTGGGGTCACGGTAGACCTCAGGCGTGGGGATGGTGTGGCTGGTCATGTCTGCTAGTTTAGACCCGAAATATAGTGACCGAGGTTTTCAATATCCTCTTCACTCAAGGTACTGGCCACGCTGGTCATATTGCCGGCGTCATTGGTGCGGGTCTTGGCCTTGAAGTCTTTCAAGGTCTTGATGACGTAGTCAAAGTTTTGTCCGGCGACTTTAGGGATTTCGTTCTGTCCGACAAACTCACCCAAGTGGCACATGGCGCACAAGGTTTCATCGGCTTTGGCTTGGCCCAATTTGGCTTTGGCAGCATCAGCTTTAAAGCCTTTGCTGCTGAGTTTTTGCTTGGAAAAATAATTAGCCAGCTCTTGCATCTCGGGGCGGGTCAGGCCAGCTGTCATGGGTGACATGATGGGATTTTCTCGGCGACCTTCTTGGAAGTCGCGCAATTGCAAATAGATATAGCGGGCGTTTTGTGCCGCCAAACTGGGCGTACCTGGCATGCTGGAGTTGCCGTTTACACCATGGCAGCCCACACACATGGCGGCCTTGGCAGGCATCTCATCCGCGGCCCATGCTGCGCCATTGATCAAGAACAAAGAAACACACAAAGCAAAAAAGTTTTTCATACACCTTCATCCGTCGTCTAGAAAAAAGGCCTGAGGGCACTTTCGTGCGCCACAGGCCTTGGTCTTAAAGCTCAGCTGAGCTTAGGGAAGTGCGAACACCACCACAGAGTTGCCACGCTTGGCATCGATCTGGTTGTTACCACCAGA
The DNA here is from genome assembly GCA_943325485.2 of Rickettsia typhi. Lineage (GTDB taxonomy): Bacteria > Pseudomonadota > Gammaproteobacteria > Burkholderiales > Burkholderiaceae_C > Limnohabitans. The sequence continues at coordinate 1,071 of CALPPP020000212.1, read as the reverse complement.
GGCCACGGCCACATACTGCTTGCCGCCCACTGAATATGACACAGCAGGTGCATTCACGCCAGCGCCAGTTTGGTATTCCCACAATTTTTTGCCGTTTTTGGCATCAAATGCGCGGAACAAACCGTTGGCTTCACCGTTGAACACCAAGTCGCCAGCAGTAGCCAATACGCCACCAATCAAAGGCTCGTCGGTGTCAAATTTCCATGCCACTTTGCCGGTGTCGATGTTGACAGCAGACAAACGACCTGATTGCTTTTCGCTGGGGATGGTTTTGAACGCACCGCCCAACCACAGCTTGCCACCAGGGTACTTGGAGGCTTCAACGTGGTAAGTCATGGGTTGGAGCAAGTTAGCTGCAAAAGCCAAACGTGCTTCAGGGTGGATAGCCATGGGGCTCCATTCCACACCACCGTTGGCACCCAACATCATCTTGGCGCCTTCTTTGGTGGGCAATGTCCACATGCCGTCTTGGGGAACCATGGCTTCAGAGAAGCGGATGAGTGCGCCGGTGTTGCGGTCATGCACATAGACATGGCCAGTTTTGCCAGCGTGGATGGCCACTTTGGTCATCTTGCCGTCTTTGCCTTTGGCTTCGGTCAGGATGGGAGGTGACACAGCATCCAAGTCCCACACATCGTGAGCGACATACTGGTAGTGCCATTTGTAAGCACCGGTGTTCAGGTCCACAGAGACGATGGAGTCGGTGTAGAGGTTGTCGCCAGGACGCTCAGCGCCGTACAAGTCGGGTGAGGGGTTACCCACCACAAAGATGACGGAGTTGGTTTCGAGGTCAACAGCAGGTGCCATCCATACGCCACCGCCCAGGGTTTTGTAGAAATCGCCGCCTTGCTTGGCCAACTGTGCTTTTTCTGCGTTGATGTCGCGCAGCATGTTGCGGCCGGTGGCATCGTTGACAGCCCAAACACCTTCATGACCTTTTTCAGGAATGGTGTGGAATGTCCATTGCAAAGCGCCTGTTTTGGCGTCAAAGGATTTCACGAAACCGCGGATGCCGTATTCGCCACCGTTGGTGCCGATCAGGATGCGGCCATTGACAGCCACAGGTGCCAT
>CALPPP020000211.1 GCA_943325485.2 Rickettsia typhi | reverse complement strand
GCAGAGTTGGAAGATGTGCTGTGTGAAATGAATGTCTTAGAGCAAGTCGGTAATGTGGCTTTGTCGAATGTGATGCAAGACGCATGGGCCAGAGGCCAAAAAATTCAGGTGCATGGTTTCATATACGGATTGAGCGATGGTTTGCTGAAAGACTTGCATGTCAGCATGAGCCACTCTGCAGAGGTGGTCGATGTGTTTCGCAACGCCTTCAAGCGCTACCCAAGACAAATCGCCGAATAAGACATACCCATGAACGCGCAGCGACTCGACTCCGCCTTGGCCTATGACATTGCGCAAGCCATGATGGACGGCTTTAACCGCCACTACAGCTTGTTCCGCAGCGAGTCTGCACAGGCCAAACACCGCTATGAAACCCAAGACTGGCACGGACAGCAACGTGCGCAACGTGAACGCATTGAGTTTTATGACTTGCGGGTGAAAGAGTGTTCGAGTCGCTTAGAAACCGAATTCAAGGCAGGTGAGCAGGCCAGCGAGGTATGGCAGCAAGTCAAGTTGCATTACATAGGCTTGCTGGTGGACCATTTCCAGCCTGAGTTGGCAGAAACCTTTTTCAACTCGGTGACCACCAAAATTTTGGACCGCAGTTATTTTCAGAACGACTTTATTTTTGTGCGTCCAGCTGTCAGCACCGAGTACATCGAAAACTCCGAGCCCGACGCCAAGCCCACTTACAAAGCGTGGTACCCCAGCGAAAACAATTTGCACGAAGTGATTGTGCGCATGGTGCAGCACTTTGATTTGCAATGCCCGTTTGAAAACCTCGAGCGGGACGCTGACGATATTTTGCGCAATGTGAAGCAGCGCTTGGGTCAAGCCAAGCTGCGCGCCAACTTTCAGGTGCAGGTTCTGTCGAGTTTGTTTTACCGCAACAAAGGCGCGTATGTGGTGGGCAAGGTTATCAATGGTTTTCAAGAAATTCCGTTTGCCCTGCCGATTTTGCACAACGGCAAAGGCCAGTTGGTGATTGATGCCGCTTTGTTTGGCGAAGACGATTTGTTGATATTGTTCAGCTTTGCACGGGCTTACTTCATGGTCGACATGGATGTGCCCTCGGCTTATGTGCAGTTTTTGCGCAGCATGATGCCGCGCAAACCGCGAGCAGAAATCTACAACGCTTTGGGTTTGGCCAAGCAAGGCAAGACTTTGTTCTACCGTGATTTGCTCTACCACCAACGCCACAGCACCGACAAATTTCGCATTGCACCCGGTATCAAGGGCATGGTCATGCTGGTGTTCGACCAACCCTCGTTTCCGTTTGTCTTCAAGGTCATCAAAGATTTTTACCCTCCGCAAAAAGATACCACCCGTGAACAAATTCAGGGCAAATATTTGTTGGTGAAGCAGCACGACCGCGTGGGACGCATGGCCGACACCTTGGAGTACAGCAATGTGGCGTTTCCACGTGAGCGCTTTGAAGACGAGTTGATTGCCGAGATTCAAAAATTTGCGCCCAGTCAAATCGAAATCAACCGCCGTGCTGACACAGGCCTTGAAGAGGTGGTGATCAAACACGCTTACATCGAGCGGCGCATGATTCCTTTGAACATCTATTTGCAAGAGGCGTTTGACACCGGCTTGGACGATGTGCGAGCCAAAGGTCAGATGGAGCGTGCAGTGGTGGAGTACGGCAACGCCATCAAAGACTTGGTGGCAGCCAATATTTTCCCCGGCGATATGTTGTGGAAAAACTTTGGCGTGACCCGCCACGGCAAAGTGGTGTTCTACGACTACGATGAAATTGAGTACATCACCGATTGCAATTTCCGCCGTGTACCTGCACCGCGCAACGAAGAAGACGAAATGTCGGGCGAGGTCTGGTACCACGTGGGGCCACGTGATGTGTTTCCGGAAACCTTTGGCCCGTTTTTATTGGGCAACCCCAGCGTTCGTGAAGTGTTCATGAAGCACCATGCCGATTTACTCGACGCCAGTTTTTGGCAAGGCCATAAGGAAAAAATCACCGATGGTCATGTCCACGATGTCTTCCCTTACGAGGCCGACAAACGTTTTCAAATCCAACGCGCTGCTTTAGGCGCATCTCTTTAGTTTTTTTCAGGAGTATTTCATGTCAGATCCCATCGTCATCGTCAGCGCCGCCCGTACCCCCATGGGCAGTTTCCAAGGCGATTTTTCTGCGCTGTCAGCCCACGATTTGGGTGGTGCGGCCATTGCCGCCGCCGTGCAACGCGCAGGTATTTCACCCGACACCATTACCGAGGTCTTGTTTGGTAATTGTTTGATGGCCGGTCAAGGCCAGGCACCTGCTCGTCAAGCGGCTTTCAAAGGCGGTTTGCCCCAAAGTGCAGGGGCTGTGACCTTGTCCAAAATGTGTGGCTCGGGCATGCGGGCTGCCATGTTTGCGCACGATATTTTGAGCGCGGGCAGCCAAGATGTGATGGTGGCGGGTGGCATGGAGAGCATGACCAATGCGCCTTACTTGATGCTCAAAGGCCGTGGCGGTTACCGCATGGGCCACGACAAAATTTACGACCACATGATGCTCGACGGCCTGGAAGACGCCTACGAGGCCGGCCGCAGCATGGGCACCTTTGGCGAAGATTGCGCCGCCAAATACAGCTTCACCCGCGCCGAACAAGACCACTTCGCCACCACCAGCGTGCAGCGCGCCAAAGCCGCCACCGAGTCGGGCGCCTTTGCTGCCGAGATCACGCCCGTCACGGTGAAAGACCGCAACGGCGAACGCGTGGTCTCCATCGACGAAGGCCCTGGCAAAGTCAAGCTCGACAAAATCACATCGCTCAAGCCCGCCTTCAAGAAAGACGGCACCATCACCGCCGCCAGCAGCTCGTCCATCAACGACGGCGCTGCCGCCATGGTGTTGATGCGTGAGAGCACAGCCGCCAAACTCGGCTGCAAACCGCTGGCCCGCATCGTCAGTCACGCCACCCACGCGCAAGAGCCCGAGTGGTTTGCCACCGCCCCCGTGGGTGCGACCCAAAAGGCCTTGGCCAAAGCGGGCTGGACGGTGCAAGACGTGGACCTGTGGGAAGTCAACGAAGCCTTTGCCGTGGTGCCCATGGCGCTCATGAAAGAGCTGAATGTGCCGCACGACAAGGTCAACGTGAACGGCGGCGCTTGCGCACTGGGTCACCCCATTGGCGCGTCCGGTGCCCGCATCATGGTCACTTTGATCCATGCGCTCAAAACCCGCGGCCTGAAAAAGGGTCTCGCCACGCTGTGCATCGGCGGCGGCGAAGGCACGGCGGTGGCGCTGGAACTGGTCTGACCAATGCCGACGGTCCTGCTCATCGGCGCATCGCGCGGTATCGGTTTTGAACTGGCACGCCAGTACATCCAAGATGGCTGGCGCGTCATCGCAACTGCGCGTT
>CALPPP020000210.1 GCA_943325485.2 Rickettsia typhi | reverse complement strand
TGGCGGCCACTCCAGCGGCCGAGCCAATGATCAACATAGAGCCACCAGTACCCGCACAAAACGCAATGAATTCCCAAATGAAACTGTCGGGTGGATAGTCAGTCAGGCTGTACATGCCCATGCTGGCTGCCACCAAGGGCACGTTGTCCACCACGGCACTGGCAAAGCCAATCAACAACACAATCAAATCTAAGCGGCCCACGTTCTCGTTGAGCCATCCAGCCAAATCGGAGAGGATATGGGTGTGCTCTAACACGGCTACCGATAACAAAATACCGATGAAGAAGGTCAGTGAGGCCATGTCGATACGAGACATGGCGTGGGCCAATGTCAGGTGAGCTTTGTCCTCCTCGACCTTGCTTTTGTGAAGCAAGTCACCCACCAACCACAGCAGACCCAGGCCCAACAAAACACCCATGAAGGGCGGTAAACCTGTGGCGGTTTTAAAAACGGGCACAAGCACCAAAATACCCAAACCCAAGGTGAACATCAGCTTGCCCTCAAAAGCGGCCGACTTGGAAACAGTGTCAGTCCGTTGTGCGGGAGCGTTGACCGCTTGACCCCTTAACAACCAAGCAGTGATGGCCAGCGGAATGAGCGCAGCCACCACCGAGGGCAAAAACAGCGATTTCATGATGCCCAAGGCGGTGACTTGTCCACCAATCCATAACATGGTGGTAGTGACGTCGCCAATGGGTGACCAAGCACCACCTGCATTGGCGGCAATCACAATGATGCCGGCAAAAAACAAACGGTCCTCACGCTCCTTGAGCAACTTTTTCATCAGAGACACCATGACGATGGCGGTCGTCAAGTTATCCAACACAGCGCTCAAGAAAAAAGTGACGGTCCCCACCAACCACATCAGGGTGGATAAGCGCTTGGTTCGTATGCGCTGGGTAATCACCTCAAAACCATTGTGTGCATCGATAACTTCCACAATCGTCATCGCCCCCATCAGAAAGAAGATGATTTGTGCCGTCCCCACCAAAGATTCGTTCAGATGTTGCGTCAGCGCTTGGTTATCCCCCAGATACAAAGCATAGAGTGACCAAAGCACACCAGCACCCAATAAAGCAGGAGCAGATTTGTTCAGCTTGAGTTGATGCTCAAGCGTGATGGCTGCATACGTCAGAACAAAAACTGCAATAAAAAGAGTGTTCATGGTTGTCTCAAGGTTGTTCAATGTCAAACACTTGGCGCAAATAGGCCAAGTAGTTGGTGTCTTCGCACATATTCTTAGACGGCGTGTCAGACAGCTTAGCGACCGGCTGGCCGTTGCATTCCACCATCTTGATGACGATTTGCAGCGGCTCGTAGCCCAGATCGTTGGTCAGGTTGGTGCCAATGCCAAACGCCAATTGGCAGCGTCCCCGAAAGCGTTGGTACAGCTCGATGGTGCTTGGCACGGTGAGGCCATCGCTGAAGATCAAGGTTTTGGTCAGCGGGTCCACACGGTTGTTTTTGTAATGCTCAATCATGCGTTCACCCCAAGTGAAGGGGTCGCCGCTGTCGTGCCTTGCACCGTCAAACAGCTTGCAAAAGTACATATCGAAGTCACGCAAAAACGGCTCGATGCCGTACACATCGCTCAAAGCAATGCCTAAGTCGCCGCGGTATTCACGCGCCCATGTCTCAAAACCAAAGACCTGGCTGTCACGCAAACGTGGTCCCAAAGCTTGGCAAGCTTGCAGGTACTCGTGCGCCATGGTGCCCAAGGGCGTCAAACCCAGCTTCATGGCAAACAGCGAATTGCTGGTACCAGCAAACCGCCCTGTCGCACCCGAGCCCAAACGCGAGGTCAACACCCGCAGCACCTCTTCGTGCCACGCTTTTGAAAAACGTCTTCTGGAGCCGTAGTCGGCAATCTTCAAGTCGCCCAAATCGGCTTCTTGCAGCTGGGCGATTTTGGTGTCCAAACGTTGGCGACCCTCCACATAGTCGGGCACCGGCTGGGTATTGCGGAAATACACCTCGTTGACGATGGCCAGTACAGGAATTTCAAACAAGATGGTGTGCAGCCACGGGCCTTGAATGCGAATGTCAATCTCGCCATTGGGCAAAGCCACCACGTCGATGTATTTTTCATTCAGGCGAAACAAGCCCAAAAAGTCCACAAAGTCGCTTTTGATAAAGCGCAAGGCCCGCATCCAATCGAGCTCTTGCTCGGTGAATTGCAGCTTGCACAGCGAGCGAATTTCGGCGCGTATTTCATCCACATAGGGCGCCAGCTTCACGCCTGTGGTGCGGCATTTGAATTTGTAGCTCACCTGCGCACCCGGAAACTGGTGCAGCACCGCTTGCATCATGGTGAATTTGTACAGATCGGTGTCAAGCAAGCTGGTGATGACCATGGGTACTTACTCCAGCCAAGTGGTGAAAGAGGCCACGCTCTCACGTGGTGTGCGAAAGGTGTTGACCAATTCGCTCTCGTCTGCATAACCCAGCGCCATGCCGCACACCAGCATCTCGTTGTCACCCGCGCCTATGTGCGGCAAGATGATCTTGGCAAATCCGTTCCACGCCGCTTGCGGACAGGTGTGCAAGCCGTGACCTCGGGCGGCCACCATCAGGGTTTGCAAAAACATACCGTAGTCCACCAGCGAGCCACGCCCCATGACTTTGTCCAAGGTGAACATCAGGCCCACCGGCGCATCAAAAAAGCGGTAATTGCGTTGGTGCTGGGCGTGCATTTTGTCTTTGTCGCCCTTGCCAATGCCCAGCAAACCGTACAAGCTCCAGCCGTTTTCACGCCTTCTGTCGATGAAGGGGCTGACCCATTTTTCGGGGTAGTAGTCGTAGGCCTCGCGGTACTCATTGGCCATGTCAGGGTTGGCGCGGATCTCGTCATGGGCGGCGCACACTTTGTCGACCAGCGCGTCACGCGATGCGCCCTGCAAGACATACACCTTCCATGGCTGGGTGTTGGTGCCTGATGGAGAGCGAGCGGCGAGTTCCAGCAGGTGGGTCAACACCTCGCGGGGCACGGACTGCGCGGTGAAAGCTCTGGCCGACATGCGGGTGGTGATGGCTTGATCCACAGCGTGGAGATCAGAATTCATGCAAGGTCCTCTAAAACTTTTTGTAACGCTGGGGGCAAAGCGCTGACGGGGCGGCGGGTTTGGCTGTCCACATACACATGCACAAAATGCCCGTGGGCGGCGGTGAGTGCTTCGCCTTCGGCAAACAAACCTACCTCGTAGCGCACACTGGAAGCGCCTATGCGCGTTACCCGCAAACCGGCGTCTACGTTTTGCGGAAAAGCCAGCGACGAAAAGTAATTGCAATGCGTCTCCACCACCAAACCAATGGTTGCACCGTGTTGGATGTCCAGCACACCGTGTTCGATCAAATGCGCATTCACCACGGTGTCAAAC
>CALPPP020000209.1 GCA_943325485.2 Rickettsia typhi | reverse complement strand
TACCGAGAAGACCAACAAATCTTCCCGATTGCGCAAGACCGCGTGTTCGTGGGCTTGTTGCTGCTGGTGGCATTTGTGGCGGTGCCCTTGTTCACCACTGACTATATGTTTCGCGCCATTCTCATTCCCTTTGTCATCATGGCGATGGCGGCCTAGGGTGTGAATATTTTGGTGGGCTATTGCGGCCAAATTTCTTTAGGCTCGGGCGCTTTCATGGCGGTGGGTGCTTATGGCGCTTACAACTTCTTTGCCCGCGTGCCTGATATGCCGTTGTTGCCAGCCTTGTTGTTGGGTGGTCTGTGTGCCACCGCGTTTGGCGTGTTGTTTGGCTTGCCCAGTTTGCGGGTGCGGGGGCTGTATTTGGCAGTCGCGACCTTGGCTGCACAGTTTTTTGCCGACTGGATGTTTTTACGGGTGAAGTGGTTCACCTTGGACACGCCTTCGGGCTCGGTGTCGGTGTCTAACCTCCAGGTGTTTGGTTTGCCCTTGGACACCGACGTCAACAAATACCTGTTTTGTTTAACTTTGTTGGTGGTGATTGCACTGCTGGCCAAGAACTTGGTGCGAGGTGCGATTGGTCGTGAATGGATGGCCATACGCGACATGGACGTGGCGGCAGCAGTCATTGGCATTCGTCCCATGTACGCCAAGCTCTCGGCCTTCGCAGTCAGCTCCTTCATCATCGGTGTGGCGGGTTCGCTGTGGGCATTCATCTATCTAGGCTCTTGGGAGCCCAGTGCGTTTTCTGTTGACCAATCCTTTCGGCTTTTGTTCATGGTCATCATTGGCGGCATGGGTTCCATCATGGGCGGCTTTTTGGGTGCGGCCTTCATTGTCGTGCTACCCATCTTCTTGAACCAGTTTTTGCCCTTGCTGGCTGGGCTGGCAGGTTTTGAGATATCCACCACCGTGGTCTCTCACGCGGAGTTGATGATTTTTGGCGCACTGATTGTGTGGTTCCTGATTGTGGAGCCGCATGGACTGGCCAAGCTGTGGTCTATTGGCAAACAAAAAATGCGTGTGTGGCCTTTCCCGTATTGACATTCAATTTTGAAGGAGACGATGATGAAAACAAGCAAGCTCTTATTTCCCGCTTTTATCGCGGCTTATGCAGTGTCTGCTGCCACAACCGTGTTGGCGCAGTCCAAAGAACAATTCGTGCCCGTGCTGTCCTACCGTACTGGCCCCTATGCACCCAACGGCACGCCTTGGGCCAATGGCTTTGTGGATTACCTCAAACTGGTCAATGCCAAAGGCGGTATCAATGGCGTGAAAATTTCGTATGAAGAATGCGAAACCGGCTACGACACTGCGCGCAGCGTCGAATGTTATGAACGCCTCAAAAGCAAGAACCCCAGCTTTGTGCAAACCTTGTCGACAGGCGCGACATTTGCCATCACCGAAAAAGCGCCTGGCGACAAAATCCCTGTTCTGACCGTTGGTTACGGCCGCAGTGAAAGCGCGGATGGTGCAGTATTCAAATGGAATTTCCCTATCGCTGGTACCTATTGGGTGGCGGCTGACACCATCTTGCAAGCCGTTGCCAAAAAAGAAGGCGGCTGGGAAAAACTCAAGGGTAAAAAAATCGCCTTGGTCTACCACGACAGCCCCTTTGGCAAAGAACCTATTCCTTTGATGCAAGAGCGCAGCCGCATTCATGGCTTTGAGTTGCAGTTGTTGCCGGTCACAGCCCCTGGCGTGGAACAAAAAGCCACTTGGTTGCAAGTGCGTCAAGCCCGCCCCGACTATGTGGTGCTGTGGGGCTGGGGAGTGATGAACTCCACCGCCATCAAAGAAGCGCAGGCCACGGGCTACCCCCGAGAAAAAATGTATGGCGTGTGGTGGGCCGGTGCTGAACCCGATGTCAAAGACGTGGCTGAAGGTGCCAAAGGCTACAACGCCATCACGATCCAACATGGCGCAGAACCCAATTCCGATATTGTGAAATTTTTGCTGGCCCAAGTCCATGCCAAAGGCCAAGGCACGGGACCCAAGGAAGAAGTGGGACAGGTGCTGTATTTGCGCGGTGTGATGAGTGCCATGATCGGCATCGAAGGCATTCGCTCTGCGCAAGAGCGTTTTGGTAAAGGCAAGGTGATGAGCGGCGAGCAAGTGCGTTGGGGCTTGGAAAACCTGAACCTGACACAGGCCAAGTTGGATGCCCTGGGCTTCAAAGGCGTGATGCGACCTATCAGTACATCGTGCATGGACCACATGGGCGCGGCTTGGACACGTATCCATACTTGGAATGGCAAAGTATGGGAGTTCACTTCCGATTGGATGCAGGCCGACGAACAAATTTTGAAGCCCTTGGTCAAAGCCACTGCCGATAAATACGCCGCCGAGAAAAAACTCACCCGTCGTACCGGTCAAGACTGTCAGTCTTGATGTTGTAAATCCTTTTTGGAACCCGTCATGAGTGCCCCCCCAGTCGTCTTGAGCGTCAACGGTATTGAGGTGATTTACAACCACGTCATCTTGGTGCTCAAAGGCGTGTCATTGCAAGTGCCAGAGCGCGGCATTGTTGCGCTCTTGGGCGGCAATGGCGCGGGCAAGACCACCACGCTGCGTGCAATCTCCAACTTGCTGCAAGGCGAGCGTGGCGAGGTGACCAAGGGCAGTATCGAGTTGCGTGGCGAGCGCATTGAAAACTTAACGCCTGCAGACTTGGTCCAACGGGGTGTGGTGCAAGTGATGGAGGGGCGGCATTGCTTTGCCCACCTCACCATCGAAGAAAACCTGCTGACGGGCAGCTACACACGGCGTGACAAAGGCGAGATCGCTGCGAACTTAGAGAAGGTCTACAACTACTTTCCCCGTTTAAAAACCCGCCGCACCTCGCAAGCTGCTTACACCTCTGGGGGCGAGCAGCAGATGTGCGCGATTGGCCGTGCGTTGATGGCCAACCCCAGCATGGTCTTGTTGGATGAACCCTCCATGGGCTTGGCGCCGCAAATCGTGGAAGAGGTGTTCAACATCGTCAAAGATTTGAACCAAAAAGAGCATGTCACGTTTTTGCTCGCTGAGCAAAACACCCACATGGCTTTGCGTTATGCCGACTTTGGTTACATCATGGAGTCGGGGCGCATTGTGATGGATGGTGCAGCCACAGACTTGGCCAACAACGAAGACGTGAAAGAGTTTTACTTGGGCATGGGCGGCGGCGAGCGCAAAAGCTTCAAGGATGTGAAAAGTTACAAACGCCGCAAGCGTTGGTTGGCTTAGGGTGTGATGCACATATGAGCAATTTTTACGACTCTCTGGAACAGCGTGACCCTGCTGTGCGTGAAGCGGCCTTGCTGCAGGCCTTGCCCGCACAAATTGCCCATGCACAAACCGCTGCAAGCGCATGGGCAACGATTTTGCAAGGCGTGAAGGCAAGCGACATCAACAGC
>CALPPP020000208.1 GCA_943325485.2 Rickettsia typhi | reverse complement strand
GTAACGGCGTAGGTGGTACCACCAACTGGATCGACACAGCGTTTGTCAATTACGGCTTCAACAAAAAAGCGCAAGTACGCGTGGGTCGCTTCAAGCAACCTTTCAGCTTGGAAGAGCTGACCAGTTCCAACAGCATCGACTTCATGGAACGCTCCTATGGCAACCAAATGGTCCCCGGCAAGCGTTTGGGCGCCATGATGCACGGCGAACCCATCACAGGCTTTACTTATGGCGTGTCTGTGTACCAAGACGGTTTCAACGAACTCACCAACCAAAGCAGCCTTGGCACCAAACAAGCCGCTCGTTTCACAACGGATTTCGCCAAACTCAACGAGATGTCCGACACTGTGTTGCACATTGGTGCAGGTTACACAGGCGGAGAGTCAAGTGTTGTGCCTACCAACTCTGGCAATACACAAGAGTCTGTGAGCTCAACTTCACGTGCCACCATCGTGGCTTTGCGCTCAGAAAACCGTGGCATGGCTAACATTTATCGCGCACAAATTGGTGGTGATAAATTGATTGCCTCTGACTATGGGCAATCAGCTAACAACGCCATCACCATCAACCAAAAAATGCGTGGTGTTGAACTGGCCGGCGCTCGTGGTCCCTTCAAGTTCCAAATGGAAACCTTTAACAGCAAGTACGATGCTTCAGGAACATACCAAGACCTGACTGCAACTACTTCAGCCAACAAAGCTGCACAAGCTATGGGCGTTCAAGTCAAAGCCGAGTACATGGAGTTCATGTACAACATCACCGGTGAAAGCTGGGCGGATGCCTACAAAGGCGGCGCATTCGGCGGCATCAAACCCAAAACCAACTACATGACCGACTACGGTGGCGTGGTGGGTAATGGAACAGGTGCGTGGCAAATTGGTTTCCGTGCATCTAAATACAGTGCCAACCTTCCAGTCACAACCTCGGCAACCAACTGTACGGCCACAACTTCTTGTGAAACCAGCGTTACAGGCACCGGCGTAACCACCAACGGCAGCCGTGTTCAAAATGCTGAATCTGCAAAGACCAACACCTACGCCTTGAACTGGATTTTGAACTCCAATGCCCGCATCATGTTTAACTACGCTGAAACCAAATTCGGTCACAACGTCGTTCTTCTTGATGTGAACAAGAGTACCAATACGTATGGCGTGAATACATCTGGCACTACTGACAAAGAGCGCGTCATCTCTGTCCGTACACAAATCAACTTCTGATCTGTGTGTTGATTTAAGAATTTAAATTCTTTTATCCAAAACCCCCGCAGGCCAAAAACCTGCGGGGGTTTTGCTTTTTGTTCCCCACTCAGCAAGCGCAAAACAACAAGGGGATAGCTGCAACTTCAACAGCCGCCCGAAGCGCTGGGTCCGCATACCTCTAAATAATTCAATATTCTTGTTATATAAATTGTTTTAGTTATTTTTGGTGCTTATTAGTACCATCGATGTATATGGCTTGTTGTCCCAAGGCAACGTAATACCCATGACTTGTTGGAAAGACTTTGCCTCGGATGAATGCCTCTGCTCAAATAACGTCAGCTTCCTAAAAATGGAGGTTGGCCCGGGGTTTCGGTAGTAAGTGTGCAAACATTTCTTCGAACCGGAGCCCTTTGTTTAACCCTTGGAGAAAATTGAAATGAAAAAAACCCTCGTTGCAGTCGCAGCAATGGCCGCCGTCACTGGCGCATTAGCTCAAGCCACTATCTATGGCAACATTGACCAAGCCATCACAAAAAGCACAACCACAGTTGCTGGAAAACAAACCGCAACCTCGACAGGAATGTCCTCTTACCAAATGGGCTCAAGCCAAATTGGCTTCAAAGGTGAAGAAGACCTTGGCGGCGGCTTGAAAGCTTCTTTCCTGCATGAAATGGGTGTGTTTACAGAACAAAATGGCGGAGTTCTTACCCGCCAGGCTTATGTTGGTTTAAGCGGTGGTTTCGGTGCTTTGCGTGCTGGTAAACAATATTCACCTGCATTCTTTAACTTGATCGGTTCTGACCCCTTTGGCGCCACTGGCGGTTCCGGCGGTACGTACGTAGGTAGTTTGTTGATAGGCAATCAAGGTACAGATGGCGATAACCCTCTTCGCCAAGCCAATGCTATCCAATATGAGGCTCCCACATTGGTTCCTGGCGTGAGAATCGCCCTCACCAAAGTGTTGGCTGGTGCAAACTCAGCCAATGGCGCCCCCAAAACTGCTGACAGCACAGGCTATGCTCTTTTGTACACGTCTGGTCCTTTGAACGCTGGCTTCACTTCTGACTCAATCAAAGCTCAAAGCGTAGCTGGAACAGGTTTGACTGCTGCTCCCACCAGCACCACAAAGTTGACCACTTTTGCAGCTCAATACGATTTGGGCATGGCCAAAGTCTCTTACCATGATGGCAAAATCATGAACAATGGTCGCGGCACTGAAACATCTATGACCGGTATCGCTATCCCTATGGGCGCAGCAACATTGATGCTCACAACTTCAACTGGCAAGATCAATACGTCAGCTGGTGACACCAAGCTCAAAGGCGCTCAGTACGGTGGAAACTATGCTTTGAGCAAGCGCACAGTAGCTTACTTGCACATAAACAACAGCACTTCTACAACTGCTGCCAACGTTGCGACCAAAGTCAATGGTTACGGCCTTGGTATTCACCACAGCTTCTAATCCCCACGCTGGCCTTGTTGCCAGTTAAAAGGATAAAGAACTCTAAACCCGCTGCTCACAAGGCAGCGGGTTTTTTCATGTCTGTCGGTCTAGCAACTGCTCGGCAATATCGGCCAAAGCGGTTTTGTACTCGCTGGCGGGCAAAACCTCTAAGGCATGCAGTGCCAACTGCGCTTCATCCGATGCAGCCTGCCGTGTGGCTTGCATGGCGCCTGTGGAGCGAACAATCTCAGCAATATCGGCCAAAGCACCAATATCGCCTTGCTCAATGGCGTTTTTAATCAGCTCGCATTGGCTGGGCGTGCCGCGTTGCATGGCAAAAATAAGCGGCAAGGTGGATTTGCCTTCACGCAAATCGTCGCCCAAATTTTTCCCCAAGGTGTTGGCGTCGCCGTCGTAGTCCAGCACATCGTCTATCACTTGGAAAGCCGTGCCCAAGGCCTGACCGTAAGCGGCACAAGCCGCTTCAATCTTGGCCGAGGACTGCACCAACACAGCGGGCAAGCGGGTGCTGGCTTCGAACAACTTGGCGGTTTTGCTGCGAATGACTTTCAAATAGTCTTGCTGATTAAGGGAAGCGTCATGCATGTTCATGAGTTGCATGACCTCACCTTCGGCGATGACGTTGGTGGCGTCGGCCACGATGTCCAAAATGCGCATCTCGCCGCACTCGACCATCATTTGAAAAGCGCGGGAATACAAAAAGTCGCCCACCAACACACTGGCGGGGTTGCCAAACAAGGCGTTAGCGGTGGCTTTGCCGCGCC
>CALPPP020000207.1 GCA_943325485.2 Rickettsia typhi | reverse complement strand
GTTAATTTTGGCGACAAACGGGTGGTCAATCATTTCAGCGCCACCTTGTTGCGTGGCGACAAAATAGGCTTGATCGGCCCCAATGGTGCGGGCAAAACCACATTGCTGAAACTGATTTTGGGTGAACTGCAAGCGACGACGGGCAAGGTTCGCCAAGGTGCGAATTTGCAGGTGGCCTACTTTGACCAAATGCGCAATGCGCTGGATTTGGACGCCACGTTGGAAGACTTCATCAGCCCGGGGAGCGAATGGATAGAAATTGGTACCCAGCGCCAGCATGTGAAAAGCTATTTGGGCGACTTCTTGTTTTCCCCCGCACGGGCCAACTCGCCGGTGCGCACCTTGTCAGGTGGCGAGCGCAACCGCTTGCTGCTGGCTCGCCTGTTTGCCCGCCCCGCCAATGTGTTGGTATTGGATGAACCAACCAACGATTTGGACATTGACACTTTGGAGTTGCTCGAAGAGTTGCTGCAAAACTATGCGGGCACGGTGTTTCTGGTCAGCCACGACAGAGCGTTTTTGGACAATGTGGTGACCAGCACCATTGCCTATGAAGGTGAGGGTCACTGGCGAGAATACGAAGGCGGCGTTCAGGACTGGTTGCTGCAATCTAACCGCGCAAAGGTGTGGTCGCAAAAAGTGGCTGACATCAAACCGGCAGATGTCGCAAAGACCCCCAGTCATACCCTGCAAAATTCGGCTCAGTCAGCGGGCAAAGCGGGTACGGTCACACCACCGAAAGCCAAACCGGCCGCCAAAAAACTCAGCTTCAAAGAGCAGCGCGAACATGACAGCCTGCCCATGCTGATTGAACAGTTGGAAAAAGAACAGCTTGAGTTGAACAAAGCTTTGGCCGACGGCAGTTTGTATGCGAGCGACCCCAAGTTGGCGGCCGACAAAGCCACGCGGGTAGGCGAAATAGACGATGAATTGCTAGCGGCGATGGAGCGTTTGGAAGTGTTAAGCCAGCGGACCACCGTGGCATGACGCCCACTGAGCGCAAAGGCATGTGGTTTGGGTTGCTCGGGGTGACGATGTTTGCCGTTACCTTGCCCGTTACCCGTTTGGCTGTTGGTACACCCGAAGATCCACATTTGTCAGGCGTGTTTTTGGCCATGGGGCGTGCCGTGGTCGCGGCTTGTTTGTCTGTGATTTACCTATGGGTCAGCAAAGCAGCTTTTCCTAGCAAAAACCAATGGAAGGGCCTTGGCTTGGTGGCGCTGGGGGTGGTATTTGGCTTTCCGCTGTTGACCTCTTTGGCCATGCGCTACGTAGAAGCCACACACGCCAGCGTCATCACCGGCGTGCTGCCACTTGCAACCGCCAGTTTGGCGGCAGTCATGAACAAACAAAAACCGTCTTGGGGGTTTTGGCTGTGCGCTGTCACCGGCACTGCGCTGGTGGTGGGCTTTGCGCTGCTGCGCTCAGGACAGTCGGGCTTGCATTTTCATTCCGCAGATTTGTTGCTATTGGCTGCCATGGCCTTTGCCGCGCTGGGCTACGCCTGGGGTGGACGCATGTCGCAAACCATGGGTGCCGAGCAAGTGATTTGCTGGGCTTTGGTGATATCCCTGCCGTTGACGCTACCGATGGCATGGCTTAGCCAACCCACCAACCCTGTGCCTTGGAGCGCTTGGGCTGGGTTTGCTTATGTGTCGCTATTTTCAATGTGGCTGGGGTTTTTTGCTTGGTACCGAGGCCTTGCCATGGGCGGCACGGTGCGGGTGAGTCAAATCCAATTGCTGCAACCTTTTTTGGGCATGTTGTTGGCCATTCCGATTTTGGGCGAGCACTTAGATGCGACGACGGTCAGCTTCGGTTTGGCCGTGGTGGCCACGGTTTTTGTCAGCAGAAAAATGCCGGTCCAGCGATGATTCGGACGTTTTAAACCGAAAGTCAGCCATGAAGCAACGCGCATTTGCCCAAGTCGATGTGTTCACCGCCGTGCCCTACCTCGGCAACCCTTTGGCCGTGGTGCTGGATGGAACGGGCCTGAGCACTGCGCACATGCAGGCCTTCACCGATTGGACCAATCTGTCGGAAGCCACCTTCGTGCTGCCGCCCACCCACCCGCAAGCCGACTACGCGGTGCGGATTTTTTGCCCCGGGCGGGAGCTCCCGTTCGCCGGTCACCCCACACTGGGCACCTGCCATGCATGGCTGGAAGCCGGCGGTGTGCCCAAAGCGCAAGAGGTGGTGCAAGAGTGCGGCGTGGGCTTGGTCAACATTCAACGCCAAGGCACACGCTTGGCGTTTGCCGCACCGCCTTTGCGTCGAGGCGGCCCCTTGGACGAGGCCGATGTGCAGCTGATCGCCAAGGGCTTGGGTGTGGCACGTCAAGACATCGTCCACCATGCGTGGTGCAACAACGGTCCGCAATGGCGTGGCGTGATGCTGGTCTCTGCCGAGCAGGTGTTGGCTTTAAAACCCGACCCTGAAGTACTTCAAGGCTTGGATGTGGGCGTGGTGGGCCCCCACACCCAAGGCGAGACGCAGTTTGAGGTACGTGCTTTTTTCCCTGGCAACAATGGTCTGGCAGAGGACCCCGTGACGGGCAGTTTGAACGCCGCCATAGGGCAGTGGCTGATAGAGGCAGGCTTGGCGCCAGACAGTTATGTGGCCAGCCAAGGCGCTTGTTTGGCCAGAGCTGGGCGGGTGTATGTGCACCGCGACGCGCAAAATCAGGTCTGGGTAGGCGGCGAATCGGTGACTTGCATACAAGGCTCAGTGCAGCTTTAAGCCCAGGTCACCGGCGTGACCGAATGCTTTGCTGAGATTGGCGACAATGATCGCCATGGGAACCCTTTACTTAGTGCGCCACGGCCAGGCCTCGTTTGGTGCTGACGATTACGACAATCTTTCGTCCCTTGGCCACCAGCAAAGCCAGCGCTTGGGCGACTATTTCCGTGAGCGCGGCTTGCAGTTTGAAGCGGTGCTCATGGGCAGCTTGAAGCGGCACCGCCAAACCTTTGAAGGCATACACCAAGGTCTGGGGCTTCCCCCTCTAGAGCCCTTGGTCTGGCCAGGCCTGAACGAGTACGACAGCCACGCGGTCATCCATGCGATACACCCCGAACCCTTGGCCAAGCCCAATACGCCAGAGCTGTACAAACACCATTTCGGCTTGCTACGCAAAGGTCTGCAAGCTTGGATGCACGGTGCGGCGCAACCCGCTGGCATGCCGCCTTTCACCGAATTTGTGCAAGGCATCCAAGACGCCATGGCCCATGTGCGGGCGCAGTACAAGGGCGATGTGTTGATGGTCTCCAGCGGCGGCCCCATCTCGACCGCGGTGGGCACACTCTTGGGTACGCCCTTTGAGAGCTTCATCGAGATGAATATGCGCATTCGCAACACGGCGGTCAGCGAACTGGTGTTTACACCGAAGCGCCACACCTTGGTGAGCTTTAACACCATCAACCATTTGGACGCACCCGCCTACCGCGACTGGGTGAC
>CALPPP020000206.1 GCA_943325485.2 Rickettsia typhi | reverse complement strand
GGGTGGCGGCGTGGTGGGCGACATCACCGGCTTTGCGGCGGCTTGCTATATGCGTGGCGTGCCCTTTGTGCAGGTGCCCACCACCTTGCTGGCGCAAGTCGATTCTTCTGTGGGTGGCAAAACCGCCATCAACCATCCCGTTGGCAAGAACATGATCGGTGCGTTTTACCAACCCGAACGTGTGGTCTGCGATTTGCATACCTTGCAAAGCTTGCCGCCGCGTGAACTCAGCGCCGGTTTGGCCGAGGTCATCAAATACGGCCCCATTGCCGACATGGCGTTTTTCGACTGGATTGAAAACAACCTAGACGCTTTGTTGGCCCGTGAACCAAAGGCCTTGGCCTATGCGGTGCAACGCAGTTGCGAGATCAAAGCCCATGTGGTGGGCCAAGACGAGCGTGAATCGGGCTTGCGAGCGATTTTGAATTTCGGTCATACCTTTGGCCACGCCATCGAAGCGGGCCTGGGTTTTGGTGAATGGCTGCATGGCGAGGCAGTCGGCTGCGGCATGGTGATGGCCGCGCAGTTGTCCCAGCGCTTGGGCTTGGTGGATACCGCATTCACCGAACGACTGACAAGCTTGATTCAACGTGCAGGCTTGCCGACAGTCGGTCCCGACTTGGGTGCAGAGGCTTATTTGCACCATATGCGTGTCGACAAAAAAGCCGAAGCTGGCGACATCCGTTTTGTGCTGATTGACCCACCGGGCAGCGCGGTGGTGCGTGGTGCGCCCGACGCCATGGTGACCGAGGTGATTCAGGCTTGTTGCCGCTGATGTTGGCTGTCTATGCCTGCGACCCCGCGCAGTCACGGGGACGGCGGTTTTCTGAGAGCGATGCGCCCACACGCAACGCCTTTCAGCGCGACCGCGACCGCATCGTGCATTCCACTGCGTTTCGCCGCTTGGTCTACAAAACCCAGGTCTTCTTGAACCATGAAGGTGATTTGTTTCGCACTCGCCTAACGCACTCGCTGGAAGTGGCGCAGTTGGCCCGTTCCATGGCTCGCACACTGGGTTTGCATGAAGACTTGGTCGAGGCCATCGCTTTGGCGCATGACTTGGGCCACACGCCGTTTGGCCATGCGGGACAAGACGCCTTGAACGAATGCATGGCGCCCTATGGTGGTTTTGAGCACAACTTGCAAAGCTTGCGGGTGGTGGACAGCTTGGAAGAGCGCTATGCGCAGTTTGACGGCTTGAACCTGTGCTTTGAAACCCGCGAGGGCATTTTGAAACACTGCTCGATGCGTAATGCGCAGCTGTTGGAGACACAAGAACCTGGCGGTGTGGCCGCACGTTTTTTGACAAAAAGCCAACCGAGCTTAGAGGCGCAGTTGTGCAATATCGCAGATGAGATGGCCTACAACGCACACGATATTGATGATGGTGTGCGCTCTGGGCTCATCAACATGGCGCAATTGGAAGAGGTGGCTTTGTTTGACGATTACCGCCGCCATGTTCAGACTGAGTTCACAGCCTTGTCGGGCAGGCGTTTGTTGTATGAAGCGATACGGCGCATGTTGAGCGATCAGGTCTACGATGTGTTGAATGCCACGCAAAAAGCGCTTGCGCAATACGCACCTGTTAGCGTGGCGGCTGTCCGCGCCTCCCCTGCTTTGGTGCAGTTCTCTGCCCCCATGCAACAGCGCTCGACGCAATTGAAAAGCTTTTTGCTCCACCATTTGTACAGGCATCCGCAGGTGATGCAAACCACCGATTGGGCAAGACAAGTGGTTGGCGAATTGTTTGCTGCTTACCTTGCCAAGCCCGATGAAATGCCGCAAGGCCATGCCAAGCGTGACAACCTGCCCCGCGCTGTCGCCGACTACATTGCTGGCATGACCGACCGCTTTGCCAGCCGTGAGCACACCCGCATGGTGGGTCAACTGCCTGCCCCTTCACACTGACAACACCTAGCCATGCACCAACCTGCTGACACCGAACGTATCGCCATCGAAGACACGCAGCTATGGCTGACCCGCGCTGTGGTGGGCTTGAACCTGTGCCCCTTTGCCAAAGCGGTGATGGCCAAAGGGCAGGTGCGCTATGTGGTGACCGAACTCACCGAACCCGAACAGGTGTTAAAGCTGTTGCAAAGCGAGATGCAAACCTTGGTCGATGCAGCCCCTGACACGCTGGACACCACCTTGTTGATTGCGCCCTATCTGCTACCCGACTTTGTGGACTTCAATGAGTTTTTGTTCGACTGTGACGCTGTGCTGTTGGGCATGGACTTGGAGGGCGTGCTGCAAATCGCTGACTTCCACCCCGGCTACCAATTTGCCGGTACTGCGCCCGACGATGTAGAAAACCTCACCAACCAGTCGCCTTACCCCACGCTGCATTTGCTGCGCGAAGACAGCGTGACCCGCGCGGTTCAGGCCTTTCCTGATGCCGCTTTGATTTATGAGCGCAACACGGCCTTGCTGCGAGAGATGGGTGTGGCGGGGTGGCAGGCTTTAGGGATGCAAGCGAGGTTGTATGACGCGGAGTCTGATGCTTGAATAAAAGAAATCCCTGTTGTAATATGAGTACAAATAATTTACTGAAAATATTAATTTATTAATTTTTTTACTATAAAGTATCAATTAATTCTCGTTTTATGGCTTAATGAAGCAATTAACAGCTTTTGAGGGAAAACGAGTGGGTAATGAAGAAAAAGTGATACTTGATCTGACCTTTAAAAGAGTGCTCTCTATTTGGTGGTCAATGGCTTGGCGCTCAGTGGCCTGGAGCATTTTGGTGGCGCTTGTATTTGGTGCCTTGATTGGTGGCACAGCTTATTTGTTCAGGCGTCCAGATTGGGTGAATACTTTTCTCATGCCCTTGCTTCTCTTATCTTCAACTCTCATGTCTATTTGGATCACGAAAACAGCGCTTTTGAAAAAGCGCAAAGAATTCACCATTATTTTGTTGAAAAACTCAGGGTGAAATAAGTATTAACTGCTTTTCAACGAAAATAACCATGTATTTTGTCTATTTATTGGATAAAATACATGAATGTACCAACGCCAATCCCAGCAAAAGCTCATCCAACGCTTGCAGCAGTTTCCGGCTGTAGGTCTGCTCGGGCCGCGTCAGGTCGGCAAAACCACCTTGGCTTTTGCCCAAAAAGCGCTGTACCCCGATGCACTTTATTTAGACCTTGAACTGCCTTCCGCGCAAAGGCAAATGGATGACCCCGAAGCCTTTTTGATGGCACATGCGCAACAGTTCGTCATCTTGGACGAGGTGCAGCGCATGCCCGAGTTGTTTGGCATTTTGCGCGGCGTCATCGACCAGCGTCGCCGCATGGGCCAAGCCAGTGGGCAGTTCTTGTTGCTGGGCTCGGCCACAGGCGTGTTGATGCAGCAGTCCAGCGAAAGCTTGGCGGGGCGGGTGGCTTATGTGGAGTTGCCGCCGCTTCAAGCACCCGAAATTTTCACGCACCAGCCTAGTGTTGCAGACCTCAATGCC
>CALPPP020000205.1 GCA_943325485.2 Rickettsia typhi | reverse complement strand
TGACCTTGAAATGGTTTGTGGCTGGAATGGTGGTGATGCTGCTGTCATCTTGGGCTTTGGTGGCTGGACTGCCAGTGCCTTGGGCAACCGCTAAAGATTTGCCTGCATTGGGCATTGTTCATGGCAGCACACTGGAACAACCTGTGTTGCTAACTTTATTGGCGACCGTTTTATGGTTCATGCGTGAGCACTGGCCCAAGGGACATTGGCGTTGGGTGCCTTGGGTGATATTGCTACTGACCATGGTGAATGTTTTTTTTGTGATGACGGGTCGCAGCGGTTTTTTGGTCATGCTGTTAGCCATCACTTTGGCAGTATGGTGGGAGTTACCCAAAAGATGGCGATGGCTGGTGCTGGGTTTGCCATTTGTACTAAGTGCTTTGATGATGGTTTTGTCACCAAGATTTGAAGCTCAAACCACCAAAGTGTTTCATGATGTCCTGAGTTATCAACAGGGAAGCATTGAAACATCTCAGGGGCAACGCTTGGATTATTGGCATCGATCTTTGCTGGCTGTTGAAGAAAAACCTCTGATGGGTCATGGTGTTGGAAGTTGGCGCATGAATTACCACCGCTTGGGCGGTATGCAAAAAGATGCACCGTCCAACCCCCATCAGCAGTATTTGTTGTGGGCTGTGGAGTCTGGTCTCATTGGTGCAGTGCTGTTGGTTGGCATATTGTTTTTCCAACTCAAGGCTGCACTTACGTTGCCAGAAAGTTCCCAACAGACTTTGCTGACAGTCACCTTTATTTCTGCAACCATGGGCTTAATGAATTGCCCCTATTTCGGGGCAGGTATGGGTGAGTGCTTGGTTTTTTTAGCCGCCAGTTTGCTTTCATTGCATCAAAATCAGACGGATTAAAAAACTTCCATGATAAAAAAACCTTTCTTGCGTAAAGAAAACCCTTGGCAGCGAAGACGAAAGAAACTTCAATACAGTCTGTTTAAAAAACTAAGCCGTAACGCAATGCCTGTCTTTGTCAGGGGTGGCGATTTAATAAGCATTCAACCAATGGCCTGGGGTGAATACGAGCCTGAAGTTGTCGAGTTGATCAAGCACTGGGCAGATACAAATCATTCAGATTTCTTTTGGGATATTGGTGCAAACATTGGCTTGATTTCATGTCAAGTTGGGCATTTGTTTAAGCAGGTTCATTTATTTGAACCCAACCCAGATTGCTTGAGTTTGCTGAAAATCAACTTGAAATCCATGTTGCGAAATCAGGAGACCCATGTACACCCTTATGCGCTTGGAAATCAAAAGGAGCGTCTGACCTTGATGGTCCCTTTTGACAATTGGGGAGGTGCATTCATTTCATCAGCAGATAACGAATATTCACCAGATGTGTTGGCCCACAAAGATGGCTTTACACGTTTTGATCCCACGCAATACCAGGCGCATGAAGTTCAGGTGGAGTCGGCTGTAGACGTCATGTCAGCATTGTTTTCATCTATGCGTTCCATGGGTTTGCGCAAAGGCGTGATCAAAATTGATGTTGAAGGTTTTGAGTCTTTGGTGCTGAAAGCTATCTCCTCGACTGTTCCTGAAGATTTTGAAGTGATGGTAGTGTTTGAAAACTGGAATCTTGATGCCTCTTTGCCTGTGCTGACGCTTGGCTCAAATTTAAAGGCTGATTTCTTTCATCTTGCCAGCGATGTACGGCCATGGCCTTTTTTGCCGAGAACAGTCAATTCAATTTATAACTTTATTCGTGGAGGGCATTCTGTATTTCTTGCGCCTCTCACACAAATGCTTCCTGCGGGTACCTGCGTACTGATGATTGCACCAAACGACATTTAGTTGAATTCATTTTGGAGCACATGCTCCACATGCGCCTGCAACGACCTTAGGGCTACAGGCCACAGCGCTTGCGGCACATCGTCATAGGCCAAAGGCAACCAGTCTTGCAAAGAACCTTGCGGCAAAGCTTGCATGGCACGGCGAACTTTGTCCTCGCGTTTTAAGCGGTGTGCTTTCAACCGTTCTATGCAGTCGATTGCGCTGTATGGCTCAGCCCATAAATTACCCAACACATAACCATGTGCCGGCAAGATAAATTGAACCTGCCACTGTTTGCAGGCTGCAACCAGCTTGTCTAAAGAAGCAAGGTAGTCGCCCATATGGCCGTCGGGTGGGTCCACAACAGTGGTGCTGCCATTGAGCACATGGTCGCCGCTGATGAGCAGGCCATCTTCTTGCAAAATCAAACACAGGTGGTTTGCAGCGTGGCCAGGAGTATGAATCACTTGCAAGGTGTGCGCGTGGCCTTGGCTGTGCAAAACAATGCTTTCACCATCGTTCAAAATTCGGTCAGGAGAAAACTCGCTGTGAGGACGAGCTTGGGCAGAAGAGGGCAGGCCCATGACTTGCACAGTTAAACCCTTTTCTGCGCACTTGTTTTTCAGCAACCAAGCAGCGGGTGAATGGTCAGGGTGTGAGTGGGTACAAATGATGGCTCGGATGTCGCCTTTACAAGACTGCCATAAGCGCTCAACATGCGCTGCATCAGGTGGACCAGGGTCCACCACCACATAACCACTTTCATCATCCCCTATCAGATAGCTGTTGGTACCTGGCCCAGTCATCATGCTGGGGTTGGGTGCGGTTAAGCGTCGAACATGGGCCAGCAAGGACACAGCTGTGTGCGATTGCCAATCCAGGTGATGCACGATTTGCCCATCAGGGCAGGTCAGTGCCAACTCGCCAAAAGGCGCTTCATGTTCCATGAAGCGTGCATCTTTGCCTTGCAGCAATCCAGCACGTGGGCAACTGTGAAACCAAGGTTGTTCATTGGCGCAAGCGGCCAAGACACTTTCCACCGTTGTGTAGTCTTGTAGTTTTTCTAAAGTGCGAATGGTGGGAAAGATAATGAAGAAGTCCCCTGCTGCATGACGACTCAGCGCCGCAGTTGGGCTGACCCATACCGGCTCAAACTGTTCTTTTTCGTCCGCGATCGGTACCTGTCCCTCGGGCATACGCGCCACCAAAAAAGGCACATCGAATCGCCTAGGCAAATCACGGTCGGTTACCCAGTGTGCCAGCACATACACCTCATTGGCAGAGAGTTTCAAACCATGGGACAGGCACTGCTCGGCAAAGTTTTCTGATCTTGATAGCAAAGCATGCGTTTGCAAACTGACCGGCATGCCGTCAGCTTCTTTAGCCAAAAGAACACCCAACTCTTCAAAGCTTTCGCGAATAGCAGCAATCGCTTGGGTCAGGCGTTGGTCATCTTGCGTGGCACGTCTTTCGGCCAAATGGTGACAACTCGTATCTGCAGCATCAATGCCACCACCAGGAAAAACATAAGCGCCTGGCGCAAAACTGGCTTGCAAAGAGCGCCTGGTCATCAGTACTTCAATACCGTCTTGGGTGTCACGAAGCAACAAAACCGTGGCGGCTGGCAAAGGTTTGGAAGGAATTCGGGCGGGGTGCAGTTGTAAATGAGCGCGTACCATG
>CALPPP020000204.1 GCA_943325485.2 Rickettsia typhi | reverse complement strand
TCGGCACTGCGCCGCACATGCAAGATGACAGGTAGATCGTGCTGTTGCGCAAGTTTCAACTGTGCCTTGTAGAAAAGTTGTTGCCGCGCCATGTCCAAGCCGGGTACAAATCCGTCCAAACCAATTTCACCCACCGCCACCAATCGCGGGTCGTTGCGGTGGTCTTGCAAAGCGTCGCTCAAGGTGTGCAGGTCAACCTCGCTGGCTTGCGGGGTGTAAAGCGGGTGGATGCCCAGCGCATAAACATCCTCATGCTGATGGGCGAGAAGACGCACAGACTCAAAGTTCGCCACCTCCACCGCAGGAATAACGAAGGTTCCAACCCCTGCTTGCCTGGCAGCATGGCGCACCGCATCTCGGTCAGGCGCAAATTCAGGCGCATCCAGGTGGCAGTGGCTGTCGATCCATGTCATAGGGAGATTGTCAGATGGAAAATCGGGGTCAGATCCCAATTTACGGCACTCGTCGTGAGATTGCTTCGCTTCGCTCGCAATGACGACAAAGCGCAATGACGAAGGCTAAACCAAGCGCCCTGCCACCAAACGCAGCTGCCTGTCGCATTGCGACGCCAATCGCTCATCGTGGGTGACCACCACAAACGCCGTGCCCTGCTGCCGTGCCAATTGCAGCATCAGCGCAAACACGCTGTCTGCGGTGACGCGGTCCAGGTTGCCAGTCGGTTCATCGGCCAACACACAAGCGGGTTGGGTCACCAAGGCACGGGCAATCGCCACGCGCTGGCGCTCACCACCCGACAACTCGCTGGGTGTGTGCTGCACCCGATCAGCCAAACCCACCGCTTCGAGCATGGCCTGCGCCTTCACGGCTGCGTCTTCGGTGGGCATACGCCTTATCCACAAAGGCATGGCCACATTGTCCAAGGCGCTGAACTCGGGCAGCAAATGGTGAAACTGGTAAATGAAACCCAAATGCTGGTTACGCAAACGCCCAAGCGTTGTGGCATCTAAACCTGCCAAGGCGTGGTCTAGCAAATGCACTTCCCCCGTGGTGGGTGTGTCCAAGCCGCCTAACAAATGCAGCAAAGTGCTTTTGCCCGAACCCGAGGTGCCGACCACCGCCAAGGTCTCACCAGCGTGAACTTGCAAGTCGATGCCCTGTAACACTGTGACATCGATCACACCCTCATGAAATCGTCGACCCAAACCTTGGGCTTGCAACACGCACTTACTCATAGCGCAAGGCCTCCGCAGGATCGATACGGCTGGCTCGCCAACTGGGGTAAAGCGTGGCCACCAAGGCCAACACCAAAGCGATGATGACCACCGGCCCGATATCTGCCCATTGGGGGTCGCTGGGCATGCGGCTGATGAGGTAAATATCTTTGGGCAAAAAGCTCGCACCCAAAGCTTTTTCGATGGCCGGCACGATGCTGCCAATGTTGAATGCCACCAACAGCCCCAAACCCAAGCCGGACAAAGTACCGATCACGCCCACCAAAGCACCTTGCACCACAAAAATGCCCATGATGCTTGCCGGACTCGCACCCAAGGTACGCAAGATGGCGATGTCGGCCCGCTTGTCGGTGACCGTCATCACCAAGGTGCTGACCAAGTTAAAGGCCGCCACTGCAACGATCAGCGTCAGGATGATGAACATCATGCGTTTTTCAATTTGCACCGCCGCAAACCATGTGCGGTTGGCACGGGTCCAATCTCGCACCATCACATCGTCACCCAAGACGGGCGAGAGTTCGGCTGCCACTTGCCGAGCCAGTTGTGCATCTTTCAATTTCACACGAATGCCATTAGGCCCCTCCAAGCGAAAAATCCGCTGCGCGTCTTCGATGTGCAACAAGGCCAAAGAAGCGTCGTATTCATAGTGACCGGAGTCGAGCAAGCCCACCACGGTCAGCTGCTTTAATCGGGGCACTACCCCTGCTGGAGTAACCTGCCCACCGGGCGCGACCAAGGTGACATGCTCGCCCACCTTCACACCTAAAGCGCGAGCCAATTCGCTGCCCAAAATCACACCAAAACCCCCGGCTTGCAATTGGTTCAACACCTCTTGCGGCATCAAAGCCACCGCATCGGTGACCAATACCTCTTGGGCGGGATCGATGCCACGCACCACTGCGCCGCGCATGTCCTCGCCTTGCGCGAGCAGTCCTTGCGACAACACAAAAGGGGCACTGGCGATGACTTGCGACTGCTGCGCCAGCTTTTGCTGCAAAGCAGGCGGGTCTTGCAGCGAGGCGCTGCTGTAGGCCAACACCTCCACATGCGACAACACGCCAAGCATTCGGTCGCGAACCTCCTTTTGAAAACCATTCATCACGCTCAAAACAATGATGAGAGCCGCCACACCCAAGGCAATGCCCAGCATGGACACAGAGGAAATAAAAGAGATAAATCGGTTGCGCCGCGCCGCGCGGCCTGCGCGGGTGTAGCGCCAGCCCACACGCAACTCAAAGGGAAGTCTAGAAAGATTCATGCAGACAGATTGTGGCATCTTGCACAATCACCCTTATGACAGTTGCCTCTCCCTTGACCATTGTGGCTTTTGCCCTGCCTGCGGGCTTGGCTGTAGACCACCCTGCGTTTGGCTATTGGCAACAGGCTTTGGACGATGAGACACCACCTGACCTTTGTCGCCTCGCACAGCGCATGAAAACCACCGCCCTGCCCGACAGCGCGATGAGTGCCTGCCATGAAGCGGCTTGGGCTCAGGCTTTGGGTTGGGATGTCAAAGATGGTCAAGTGCCCTTGGCCGCTTTCGCCGCAGCCACACTTGGATTGCATTGCCCCACAGAACATGGCTGGGCATTCATCGACGCGGTCCACTGGCAGATCAGCCAAGGGCAGGTGAATTTGAGTGTTCCCGCCCCCATCACCGCTTATGAATCAGAGGCTTTGCGCGAAGCCATGCAGCCGTTTTTAACCCAAGACGGGATTCACCTACACCCCTACAGCCCTGGGCGCTGGTTGGCACACGCCAGCGTGTTCAAACACTTGAGCAGCGTGTCCTTGGACCGCGTCAACGGGCAACGCATCGACCACTGGCTGCAGCCCAGCAGCATCGCCGTCCAAACAGACGCAGAGCGCTTGTTAAGGCGCTTGCAAAATGAGATGCAAATGCTGTTTTATACCCACGCCATCAACGATCACCGCAGCGTGGTCTTGAACTCGGTTTGGTTCAGCGGCACGGGAGAACTGCCCAAGGTAGATGAGACAGCTGACAAGCGAAACATCGTTATGCACCAAAGTTTGCGTGAGGCGTGGCTGAGCCAAAAGGCCGAAGTGTTTGTTCCAGCTTTCACAAGGGTGTGGCAAGACACCATCGCCGCGTCACTTGCGCGGCAAGAGCAGGTGCTGTTGTGTGATCCCACACGCAGCGTCCTGCTTCAAAATGCGCCCATAGGCTTGCGCAGAAAGCTTCAACAGTGGCTGCGCCCACCCAAAATGTCGGACTTGCTGCGATGAAACTTCAGGTACGCGATGTCCC
>CALPPP020000203.1 GCA_943325485.2 Rickettsia typhi | reverse complement strand
TAACAGCGACAAGGTTAAAAATCCATGGGCAATGGTGCTGCCAAAGGGGCCGCTTTGCGCTTTGTCGGCGTCGGTGTGAATCCATTGGTGGTCACCCGTGGCTTGGGCAAATAAATTGATCTGATCTTGCGTGACCGTCACCCAATCGCTGACCGCCACGTCTTGCCCCACGCAAGCCAACAAATCTTGTAAAGCATTGAATATTTTCATGAAACGACCTGCTTTGTCTGTCTAAAGATGGCTCAGTCTAGCGTCTCGTCGCAAGCGATCGGAACGGCTCAACTAAAATCGACGGTTTTATCAAAATCAATTTACCCGCTATGAGCGCATTCAACGACGAAACTGTGTTGTCCGTCCACCACTGGACCGACCGCTTGTTCAGCTTCACCACCACCCGTGACATGGCTTTGCGCTTCTCGAATGGCCACTTCACCATGATCGGTTTGCGGGTAGACGGTAAGCCTTTGCTGCGCGCCTACAGCATCGTCAGTGCCAATTACGAAGAACACCTTGAGTTCTTAAGCATCAAGGTACCCGATGGCCCCCTGACTTCCAAGCTGCAACACATCCAAGTAGGCGACAAGATTGTGGTGGGACGTAAACCCACGGGCACCTTGCTAATTGACTATTTGCTGCCCGGTAAAAACCTGTATTTGCTGGGCACTGGCACCGGCATGGCACCCTATATGTCCGTCATCCGCGACCCAGAGACCTATGAGCGCTTTGAAAAAGTGATTCTGGTGCATGGTGTGCGTGAGGTGAAAGAGTTGGCTTACCACGACTACCTCACCCAAGAATTGCCCCAGCATGAGTTGTTGGGCGAAATGGTCAGTGCCCAAATGCTGTACTACCCCACCGTCACACGCGAAGCCTTTCGCAATCAAGGACGCATCAATGAGTTGATGGAGAGCGGTAAATTGTTTGCCGACCTCGGCCTACCCGCGCTCAACCCCGAGACTGACCGCGTCATGCTCTGCGGCAGCCCGCAAATGCTGAAAAGCCTGAAAACCTTGCTGGAAGAACGCCATTTCAAAGAAGGCAATACCACCACGCCAGGGGACTTTGTGGTGGAGCGGGCGTTTGTAGAGCAGTAAGCCTTCAGTCTGAGCATGCTTCATTGACACATCCAAAAAAGCACTTAATAATGTGCTTTTTTAGGTGTCAATGATGTCCATCACCCAAACTATTTTTGCTCAACAAACAGTCAGCATGACGGACTTGCGGCGCAATCCTTCTGAGGTCATCGAAGTGGCCAACCATTCGCCGGTTGCCATCTTGAACCACAACAAGCCAGCTGCTTATTTGATTTCCGCAGCCGCCTATGAAGACATGCTGGAACAGCTTGAGGACGCCGCGCTGACCAAAACCGTCCAAGCCCGCTCTGGCGGTCCAACAGTTAAGGTGAAGCTTGAAGACCTATGAGCTTGAATTCCACGAGCTTGCGCTGAAAGAATGGAAAAAATTAGACGGGTCAATTAAAGCCCCCTTGCTGAAAGCGCTAACCAAACGTCTTCAAGCGCCTCATGTGCCATCCGCCAAATTGCGTGGCGAGTTGAAAAACACCTACAAAATAAAACTACGCGAACTGGGATACCGGTTGGTTTATGAAGTGATCGATCAACGATTGGTCGTTGTGGTGATTGCCATTGGCAGGCGAGACCATGATGAGGCTTATCAGATCGCCATTAAGCGGAAATAATCAATTTACAACTTAGCTTAAACCCGCTCAATGATGACGGCAATCCCCTGCCCCACGCCTATGCACATGGTGCAAAGGGCATAACGTCCACCGTTGCGCTGCAGTTGGTTGGTAGCGGTAGTAACCAACCTGGCACCCGAAGCCCCCAGCGGGTGGCCTAAAGCAATCGCCCCACCGTTGGGGTTGACGCGGGGGTCGTCGTCTTGCAAGCCCAGCATGCGCAACACCGCCAAGCCTTGGGCGGCAAAGGCTTCGTTGAGTTCAATCACATCCATTTGGGCTAATGTCAAACCGGTCAGCGCCAGCACTTTTTCTGTCGCGGGAGCCGGGCCAATGCCCATGATGCGCGGAGGTACACCTACAGTTGCCATGCCGACCACACGGGCACGAGGCGTTAAGCCATGCTTGGCAGCACTGGCTTCATCGGCCAACAAAATCGCACAAGCGCCGTCGTTCACGCCGCTGGCATTACCCGCTGTCACCGTGCCATCGGGACGCACCACGCCTTTGAGTTTGGCCAAGGCTTCCAAACTGGTTTCACGCGGATGCTCGTCCTTGTCCACCAGAACAGCGTCGCCCTTTTTCTGCGGGATGGTGACGGGGGTGATTTCTTGCGCCAAGATGCCCGCTTGTTGTGCTGCCACCGCTTTCATTTGGCTGGCCAAGGCCATGCGGTCTTGCGCTTCTCGCTCAATCTTGTAATCGGTGGCGACGTTCTCGGCGGTTTCGGGCATGGCGTCCACGCCGTACATGCTTTTCATCAAGGGATTGACAAAGCGCCAGCCGATGGTGGTGTCGAAAATTTGAGGGTTACGGCCAAACGCAGCCTCCGCTTTGGGCATCACAAACGGAGCACGGCTCATGCTCTCCACGCCACCTGCAATCATCAAACCTGCCTCGCCCGATTTGATAGCCCGCGCCGCGCTTCCCAAAGCGTCCATGCCCGAGCCACATAAGCGGTTGATGGTGGCGCCAGGAATTTCCAAGGGCAAGCCCGCCAACAAACTCGCCATGTGCGCCACATTGCGGTTGTCCTCGCCCGCTTGGTTCACGCAGCCATACAACACATCGGTCACTGCGGCCCAGTCCACCTGGGGGTTACGCGCCATCAGGGCCTTTAAGGGGACAGCCGCCAAATCATCGGCACGCACCGAAGACAAAGCGCCGCCGTAGCGGCCAAAAGGGGTGCGAATCGCGTCACAAATGAAAGCGTGGTTCATGCAGGTCTCTGGTTAACAATACAAGCCATGTTCAATCCTTCTCAAGAAGATGTCAGGCGGTTCTTCTGCCAAGTCTATGCCAAGCAGCAAAGCGGTCAACCAAGTGATGCGCTAGAGACGCTGGCCGCTTTATGGGTGGCAGAACACCCCGAATACGCCGCGGATTTATACGATATTGATACAGCGCTGACCCAAGAGTACAAGGGGGATGAGGGACAGTCCAACCCTTTTTTGCATTTGTCAATGCATGTCTCCATCAGCGAACAATGCTCGATTGACCAACCACGCGGCATACGCCAAGCGGTGGAGTTACTGGCCGCCAAACGCAACAGTTTGCATGACGCCCACCACGAGGTGATGGAGTGCTTAGGCACCATGTTGTGGGAGAGCCAACTCAGCGGTCGACCACCCGACGGACAGGCCTATATTGACGCGGTGCAGCGCCGCGCCACCCAAGATTGAGGCCCTGGAAAAACAAAAACCCACCGAAGTGGGTTTTTTTAGGAAGAGCTTACAGCTTTTATTTGCGGAATTTAGACTGAGGCACC
>CALPPP020000202.1 GCA_943325485.2 Rickettsia typhi | reverse complement strand
CCGTTTTCCACCAAATTGTTCACATTGGAGCCGTAAGCGCCGTCGGCATTGCCAAACACCCGCAAAGCGGCGGTTTCCAAATCGCAGCCGTGCTCGGCTTGGTAGGCCAAAGCGTGTTTACGCACAAAATTGTCTTCGGGCGATTCGTCGGCTTGGGCGGCCAGCAAGGCAGCTTCGGCGATGAGTTTGATTTGCAAGGGCATGAGGTCGCGGAAGATGCCCGACAAAGTCACCACCACGTCGATGCGGGGGCGGCCCAGTTCGGCCAGCGGAATCAGGCTGGCACCCACCAAGCGGCCATAGCTGTCAAAGCGGGGCTTGGCACCATACAAACGCAACACCTGCGCAATTTGGCTGCCCTCGGTTTTCAAGTTGTCGCTGCCCCACAGCACCATGGCGACCGACTCGGGCAGGGGGTTGCCGTCTTGCTGGTAGCGGGCGATGAGTTTGTCGGCTTGAGTGGCACCGTCTTTCACTGCGTATGCGCTGGGAATGCGGAAAGGGTCAAAACCGTGCAAATTGCGCCCCGTGGGCAAGACCTCGGGCGTGCGCATGATGTCGCCGCCAGGCGCGGGGCGTATGTAGCGAGCGTCCATGGCGGCGATCAAGCCATTGAGCTCGCTGTCCATCATCATTAAGCGGTTGGCGTCGGCCAGTTTGTCAAACAAAGTGGCATGGGCTTCTTGGCCCGCCAGCCCACTTATTGCCAGTGCTTTGGCATGTGAGCTACCCGCCACCAAGGCCTCGACGGCGCTGCGCGCAGGCTTGGCCTCGTAGCTGGCTTCTGCCATGGCCATGAGCATGTCCACCCGCTCGCTGTCGCTTGGGGCTTTGCCCACCACATGCAAGCCGTGGGGGATCAAGGTGTATTCCAACTCCAGCATCTGCTCGCCCAATTTTTGGATGCGTTTGGCGGCGTTCAAGTCGGGGCTGTCGCTTTGCAGCTGCCAAGCAGGTTCTAAAGTAGCCAAGTCCAGCTCAGCAGCTTGGGCTTGCACCAAGGCCATCAGCTCAGCGCGTTCGTGTTCTTGCTCAAGGTCTAGGCTGCGCCAACGGTCGATGGACGTTTTCAAGTCTGCAAGACCTGCATACAAACCCGACTCGGCCACGGGAGGTGTGAGGTAGCTGATGAGCGTGGCCGCAGCGCGACGTTTGGCAATCGCTCCCTCGGAAGGGTTGTTGGAAGCGTAAAGATAGAAATTGGGCAACTCGCCAATCATGCGGTCGGGCCAGCACAGCGCCGACATGCCGTTTTGCTTGCCGGGCATGAACTCCAATGCGCCATGGGTACCAAAGTGCAACACGGCGTTGGCGTTGAAGTCTTCCTTCAGGTAGCGGTAGAAAGCAGAAAACGCATGGGTGGGCGCAAAGCCTTTTTCAAACAGCAAACGCATGGGGTCGCCTTCGTAGCCGAAGGAGGGCTGTACTGCCACCAACAAGTTGCCGTATTGGTGACCCATGATGAAGATGGATTGGCCGTTGGTCAGCTGTTTGCCGGGCGCAGGGCCCCACTGGGCTTCAATTTCGGTTAACCATTTTTCGCGACGAATGTGTTGCTCGGCAGGGATGAGGGTGTGCACATTGGCGTCGGCGCCATACTGCTTGGCGTTGCCATACAAAATGCCATCGCGCAACGCGTCCACGCTCTCGGGCAGGTCCACGCTGTAGCCTTGCGCCTTCATCTCCACCATGGTGTTGAACAGCGACTCGAACACCGCCAAATACGCAGCGGTGCCGGTGTTGCCCGAGTTGGGCGGGAAGTTAAAGATGACCATGGCCACCTTGCGCTGTGCTCGCTCGGAGCGGCGCAGATCGACCAATTTGCCCACCCGCGCTGACAGCATGGCGGTGCGCTCGGTGCAGGTGAACATGTCTTGCTGTTTGTGCTCTTTGGTGAATGTGCAGCGTTGTTGGCAACCGGTGCAGGTGACGCCATCGGCACCGGGCCGTCCGCCGTAGACCATAGGCACCGTCGAGCCATCGAGCTCGGGGATGGCGATCATGATGGTGGACTCAACAGGCAACAAACCTCGGTCAGAGCCGCCCCATTGGTCCAAGGTTTGGAACTCCACGGGGTGGGCTGCGATATAGGGCACATCCAGCTTGGCCAAAATGGCTTCGGCGGCGTGGGCATCGTTGTAGGCAGGGCCACCGACCAGCGAGAAGCCGGTGAGTGACACCACCGCATCCACCGTGGTTTGGTCGTTTTTCAAAAAATACGCATCAATGGCTGGACGTGAATCCAGACCCGATGCAAACACCGGCACCACATTGAGGCCTTGCACTTCCATGGCAGCGATGACCGCGTCATAGTGTTGCGCATTGCCAGCAATCAGGTAAGAGCGAAGAAGAATAAGACCTACGCGTCCTCGAGCTTTGTCGGGTGAGACCACCGTGGGTAAATCAGTCAATTGGTCAGACAAGCGCGACTTCATGCGCGGGTGGTAAATGCCTACCTCGGGGTACTCCACCGGCGGCAACACTTTGGCTTTTGACTTCGCGCTGCTGGCGCCAGCATAACGGTCTGCCAAATAGTGCACCATGCCTTGGATGTTTTCTTGCGAACCACCCAACCAATATTGCAGCGTCAGAAAGTAGGCTCGCAGGTCTTGGGCTGTGCCAGGAATGAAACGCAGCATTTGCGGGATGCGACGCAGCATCTTCATTTGTTTGGCACCGGCGGCGGCTTTTTCGCTGTCGTCTTTGGGGTTGCCGCGCATTTTTTTCAAGAAAGCCATCGGTCCGCTGGCCGGTTTGGACATGTCGAGTTTGCCCAAACGGGTGAGTTTGACCACTTCGCCCGCAGACATGGCGCACACCATGGCGCTGCAGTGGTCGCGCCGAGCTTGCAAATCGGCCAAGATAGGCAGGAAATGGTCCTCCATGAACAGCATGGTCACAATAATGATGTCGCCTTGGGCGATGTCTTCGCGGCAACGTGTCAAGTGTTCTGGACTGGTGGCAAATTCAGAGGCAGAATGGACGGTCAAGCTCAGGTGGGGCAGCAAACGTTTCAAGCCTACGCGTGCGCGGTCTACCGCACTGTTGAGGTGGGTGTCCATGGTGACAATCACCACGCGGGTGCTGATGTCTTGCTGTGTGCCTTGCTTGAGTGGAAACGTCATGCAGTGTGCTCGTGAAAAGTCCAGCGTTGAATTCAACTGACAAGACAATGTGTCAATTCATGTTGACATTATGGTTGTTTTGAGCGAGCAAACATTCGGGAAAACCCTAGTTTTAATCTTTTTATCGTAGAGAAGCCTTATTTGCTGATGTCAGAATTTCAAAACTCACCTCTTTCCACCCTTGTCTCGCCTTCTTGGCGAACGCATTGGCGCAGTTTGGCCCTGTGTTTCGTTATCAGTTTTGGGATTGCTGGCATTGGGAATGCCTTGACTGCCTTGGGCCCTTGGTACTACCAACTCAAGCACCCCGCATGGAAGCCGCCAGACGCTGCTTTTGGCGCTAT